>CAYHYQ010000044.1:0-5959 GCA_964360715.1 uncultured Candidatus Saccharibacteria bacterium | reverse complement strand
ATTCACATTGCAAGGGTCACAGGTTCGAATCCTGTAGCGCCCACCAAAGTTATTTGTATTAGAACCATTATGAAAAAAATCTTTGCAGAAATGTGATTCGGTAATGACACATTTCTGTCTACTGAAATTGAGGATAACGACAATGAATATCGAATTCCCAAGTTTATTAAACCTAAAGTCATAAAGAGTTATTATTTTCGCCTTTGGATTTTTAAGACAGTATTCATAATATCAACCAATTCGGGTTTAGAAATAAAGAAAAAAGATAGAAATAAAATCAAGATATTATTTGGCATTAGTGGAAATGATTGACAACAGTTATTAGATGATTTGGTTCCAGTTTGCACTGACGTAGTCCACCAATATTAAAATATCCGCAATTGCGGATATTTTAATTTAGTAAACTATCGTTCACGTGTGTATAAGTGGGGCTTTTGGGGTGTTGCGTTGAAATAATGAAGTGGCATATAATGGCATGAGAGTGGTAAGAAGTGGATAGAAGTGTTAATAACCGAGCTAAACTGTTGATAACTCGAATTCAGTACGGAAATGCTTATTGGCGAATACAAACATACAATTGACGCCAAAAAACGGCTTTCTGTGCCGGCAAAATTGCGTAAAGAGATAGGCGAGAAGGCGGTGTTAACCCGCGGTCTGGATAATTGTTTGTTCTTATACACCATGTCGGAGTGGGAAAAGCTTGCCGCTAAGCTGGGCACGCTTCCCTTTGGACAGCAAGATTCTAGAGGATTCGTGCGGCTACTCTTATCTGGCGCTGTCGAAGTGGAACTTGACCAGCTTGGCCGCGTGCTGATCCCGGACTACCTGCGCGATTACGCCGGTTTGCAAAAATCGGTTGTCATCACGGGATTGTTCGATCGTTTGGAATTGTGGGATGAGACGAAATGGAACACCTACAAGGCCAATCTGGAAAAAAACGGTGATCGCATTGCGGAAAAGCTGGGTGAGTTAGGAATGATTTAACCATGCACGTCCCAGTTCTTTTAGAAGAGGTACTGACACTGCTAAACCCTCAGCCCGGTCAATTATTTATTGACGGCACTATCAATGGTGGCGGTCATGCTTACGTATTGCTTGAACGTGTTCAACCCGGCGGGCGAGTGCTCGGCATCGAATGGGACGGCGAACTGTTTTATGAAGCGCTGGCACGTCGTGAATCCTCACTGCTAAAGAAATCACTCACACTGGTGAATGACAATTACGCGCAGATGGACGAAATTGCCGTGGTGCAGGGCTTTACCGGTGTTGATGGCGTATTGCTTGATCTGGGTATGTCGAGTTGGCATGTGGATGTTGCGGCGAAGGGCTTTACTTTTCATCCGCCAGCTGACGGAGACGAACCGCTTGATATGCGCTATCAGCGTGTTGATGTGGCGGGGGATTCTCTTACAGCCGCACGCATTGTAAATCGCTGGCCGGAGACAGAAATTGCCCGCGTAATTTACGAATATGGCGAAGAACGTTATTCACGCTCGATCGCCGCGGCCATCATGCGTCAACGTAAAGTAAACCCGATAAACACCACGCGCCAGTTAGTAGACATTATTGCCGGCTCAGTCCCCGCAGGTTATCGCCATGGGCGCATTCATTTTGCCACACGCACCTTTCAAGCGTTACGAATCGCGGTTAACAGAGAACTGGATAACTTAACCCGCGGTATCACCGCCGCACTGAAAGTGCTTAGACCGGGAGGCGTAGTGGCGATTATAAGTTTTCACTCTTTGGAAGATCGTATTGTAAAAAATGCGTTTAGAGCGGCTATTAAAGAAGGGGCCACGATTTTAACGCCAAAACCTCTAATTGCCGCCGAAACGGAAATGCGATCAAATCCACGATCACGCAGTGCAAAATTACGTGCTTTGCGCCGATAAAAATTTTAATAAATATTGATGAACAAACATACAAAAACAGCATCACTCGCACAAACACAAGTTT
Organism: uncultured Candidatus Saccharibacteria bacterium; assembly: GCA_964360715.1. Taxonomy (GTDB): domain Bacteria; phylum Patescibacteriota; class Minisyncoccia; order 2-02-FULL-40-12; family IGHO2-01-FULL-4-A; genus CAYHYQ01. The sequence continues at coordinate 4,003 of CAYHYQ010000044.1, read as the reverse complement.
TATTTAACATTATATTCAGTGGCGTAGTAGTCGCGGCTTGTGTTGCTTATATTTTTACCGCAAACTATATTGTTGGACGACGTTATGCGATTCGTACCGAACGTTCACGTCTAGTCGAGCAAGCGGCAATCGCGGCAAGCCAGATACACGATATGAATGAACTTATTGCGTATACGCAGGCGCAGGGTATGGTTGAAGCCAAGCTCGCCGATACGGTTTTTGTGGAAGCCGGCGTCGCGCTTAATTCGCGTTAAATATTCTCCTCTATTGCTATGCATGTTGTTTCCTCAGGCCGCGGTGCGCATCACGATGCCCGCGGTCGAACTTATTTTTTCTTCGGTGCCGTTATTTTCGGCGCCGTGATAATTTTGTATCGTATTTTTACTGTTGCGTTGTTGCATCACGGTGAGTATGTCCAGCAAGCGCAAGCACAATATAATGCGCCATCGGCCTTGCTTTCCGGTCGCGGGGCTATCTATTTCGGCGGTAAACCGAAGAGCGAGCCGTTTTTGGCCGTGCATAATCAAATAACCTACTACACTTATGCTTCAGGTGATCGCAATGCGTTGACAGATGATACTTTGCAAAAACTAGCGCCGCTGGTCGGGCTATCAGTGGATACATTACGAATTCAATTGCGGAGCGACAAAAAATACAAAGTTATCGCTAAGAATATATCAAAAGACAACGCCATTGCCGTTAATGCGCTAAAATTGACCGGTGTTAATGCCGCCGCCGAAATTACGCGTAATTATGTGCGTGGCCCGTTAGCCGCGGCGTTGTTGGGTTTTGTCGGTTATAAAGGTAATGCCCGTGTTGGTCAGTACGGTATCGAGGGTTATCATGATGCCTTGTTAAGCGGCGAAATGACAACGCAAGATATTCATGGCAATAAAACATTCTCGGATTTATATAAATTATTTTCGTTACGTTCCAAAGATACTGTCTTGTCTGAAGCGCGTACAACCGTTAATGATAGCGATGGTCGGGGATATGATGTCGTACTGTCAATTGACCATGACATACAGGCATATACGGAACAAACACTTACAACTTTATTGCATCGCTGGAACGCGCCCGCCGGTCAAATTATCGTACAAGAGCCGTCATCGGGAGAAATTATTGCTCTCGTAACATCGCCCAGTTACGACCCTAATAATTACGCGGCGTACCCCCTGGGGCATTATATTGACCCGGCTGTACAAGATACTTTTGAACCCGGATCATCATTTAAACCGGTAACTATGGCCGCCGCAATAGATGCGGGTAAGGTAACACCGGAAACGACATACGAAGATACCGGTGAAGTCGTGTTCGGGCCGTCAATCATTCATAACTACAATAACAAAGCCAACGGTTTACAGACGATGCGTCAGGTTCTGGAACATTCTTTGAATACCGGTGTTATCTTCGCTGAAAACAAATTGGGCGATGATTCATTTCTTAATTATATCGTCGGCTTTGGTTTCGGTCAGAAAACAAATATTGATTTGGCCGGCGAGGTAAACGGCACTATTGCCAATCTTTACAGTGGGCGTAAGGTTAATTTCGCGACGGCCGCTTTCGGACAGGGCATCGCGGTAACGCCAATACAGTTGGTTAATGCATACTCAACAATCGCCAACGGTGGTAAACTCATGTGGCCGCATGTTGTCAAAGCGATAATTCGTTCCGATGGCACACGCGTTGATGTCGAGCCGCGCATTGTCGGCCAACCCATTACAGAGCATACTTCGGCGCTCATGAAATCAATGCTGGTTGATGTCGTTGACAAAGGATTCGACAAAGCCCGCGTTCCCGGTTACGATGTGGCCGGTAAAACCGGCACCGCGCAGATACCTAATGGTATTGGCGGGTATCTTGAAAATGATCAATTTATTCACAATTTTGTCGGTTTTGCGCCGGCGTATAATCCACGTTTCACTGTTTTAATTCGCATGGACAAACCGCAAGGCATTAAATTTGCGGCCGACAGTTTGTCGTCGGTGTTTGGTGATTTAACGCAACACCTGATTCACTATTATAATATCCCGCCGACGCGCGCTGTAAAAAATAAATGAAAAATCGCTTTCTTAAATGGTATTTACGCACGGTTGCGCGTCAGCTTATCCGGCGTTATACGCCGATAGTTATCGGTGTAACCGGCTCAGTCGGCAAAACAACCGCCCGCGAGGCCATTTATGCTGTTTTAAGTCGGCGTTTTGTCGTTTCAAAAAATATTAATAATTTTAACAATGAATTCGGCGTACCTCTGACAATTATGGGCGTCATGCCTTTAAACGGCGATGAACATTATTTTGAAAAATTCCTATTTTTTATTAAGTTATTGCATGCCGGTATAAAAGCATGGTGGCCGGCGTCGCAAACATTTCCTAAAATAATGGTTTTGGAACTTGGTGCCGATCGGCCGGGCGATATTGTATACCTTGCAAAAATTGTACAACCAACTATTGGTGTCGTGACAGCTATCGGTGATGTGCCGGTGCATGTTGAATATTATGCCAGTCCGGCAGCCGTTATAGTTGAAAAAAGCCAGTTAATTCATGCTTTGCCGGCCGCTGGTCTTGCTGTTTTGAATTACGATGACAAAACCGTACTCGACATGAGTGCGGGTTCAAAGGCGCCGGTGCGTACATTCGGTTTTTCAAATTCTGCCGATGTTTGGATTTCTGATATAGCTTTATTTGCCGCCGCCGGCAAACGTTTAGGCGGCCTCTCATTTAAATTACATCAAAAACACGACAATTTTGTGCCGGTGCGTATTAATGATTTCATCGGCACCCATCAATTGTATGGGGTTATGGCCGGTGCGTGCGTGGGTTTACACTTTGCAATGAATCTCGTTGAGATTTCACAGGCCCTTGAGCACGCAAAATCGCCGCGGGGGCGCATGAATCTGCTAACGGGTATTAAGCATACAACGATTATTGACGACACATATAATTCATCACCGGTAGCGGCTTTGGCCGCACTCGATGCTCTCCGTGATTATGCAACCAGTGCCGCTCAACTACTCGGTCGCGTTGGTCGGCGCATTGCGATTCTGGGTGATATGAAAGAACTCGGGCGATATGAAGCCGAAGCGCATCGTACTCTGGGTATACGCGCCGCTGAACGCGCCGATGTAGTCATTGCCGTGGGTAACGCCGGTATTTTCACTGCTGAGGCGGCACGAACTCTACTATCACCAAATGCCGTATTACACTTTCAGACAGCCGACGAAGCCCGTTTGAAAATTCAGGATATTTTACAGCAAGCCGACGTTATACTGGTAAAAGGGTCACAAAGCATGCGCATGGAAAAGATCGTTAAAGAAATCATGGCCGACCCTGACCGTGCGCCGGAACTGCTTGTGCGCCAATATGGCAAATGGCTGGACAGTTGATAACTTTCTAGCATTAGAATTGTTTCCGAATTATAATTACTGTAACAACTAATGCAGTGCGTGACACACTGAGAATTGTAATGTCGTTATCGAAAATCGCAACGCTGGTGTTTTTTCTGGCTACGGGTATCGCGTATTTTGTCGGTTCAGCAAGCGGGGTGTTACTGCCAATCGCGGCTATCGCTGCAATTGTTGCAGGTATAGCGTTGTTGATGAATAAATAAGAGGATTTCGACTCTTAACAAAAAACTCTCTTCGCGAGGGTTTTTTGTTGGCTGGATAATTATAATTGACAGCAGTTACAACATTTGTAATGATTAGTAATTATGGAGTTATCACAAATTCTAGGTTGGACGGCGACAGTTTTATTTACAGGATGTTATATTCCGCAAATAATAAAAACACTTAAAACTCAAACAACAAAAGGATTAAGTTTTTGGCTGTTGTTTATTTCGTTTATCGCGAATGTCATTGCTCTTTAGTATGCTTTTCTCATTAATCAATTCCCTCTGCTAATTAAATATATTGCCGGGATACTTTTCTTGGCAATAACAATTGGCGTGTACATAAAAGTGTATCATTCATTACAGCGCTCAAACACTAATTCTCGTTTGTCTT
>CAYHYQ010000043.1:0-6132 GCA_964360715.1 uncultured Candidatus Saccharibacteria bacterium | reverse complement strand
TTTTGCAGCGGAAAAAGAGACGCCGCTCGGTAAATTGCGGAGTAAAATCAGCAAACTGTCATATGAAGATTCACCTGATCTAAATAATACGCAGGCGGCCGCATTGGTAGCGGATATTAATAAATTTCTGCCGTCAGAATTGCGATTTCATACTGATACTAAACTTAGTAAATACGATTTAGATTCTATGCTCGAAATACTAATTTCGGTTACTTATAGAGAGCCACTTGATGTCGCGAGTATTAATCATTTACACATCCTCCTTGAAAAGATTGATAATATTGAAAACGCTATAACTGACATGCAAAAACAAGGTGAGTTATTCAGTCAAACACAAAATTCATACTTAAATGAGAACAGAATGAAAGTCCTATGGGAAGAATACAGAATACTATTGAAAGAATTTTCGACATTTGAAGAATCCGGTAATTGGATATCACCCACATATGGCGGGAGTGGTAAGGGTCAGCGCGGTATACGACAGGAATCAGAACCATTTCGTAGCGACTATCAACGTTTCAGAATGCCCGAGGGGGAGTTATTGGAAAGAAAATTACATAAGAGTTTTGTGCCTGATAGAAATAATCAAGAAATAGGTAAAAGTATGCTTTTCAACGGCGGTCTAAACGCGTTACAGGCAATATTATTGGCAATTGATGAAGAGATGCTAAGAATGAGGCATAATGATAAACAGAAGAAAAACCCCATTCCGCCCATTTTTAGAGTTAAGGATGTATATTTTGAAGTTGACAATCTGATTGAACGACATTTTGCCGGACATGATATAAAACCGGAAGTTTTCGAAGCTGAAGATATGGAAAAACTTATTGCAAGGATCAAAAAAGATTTGCCATTGGCTGTATTTCTTAACCCCATGTCTAATATGTATGACATGAAGGTGACCGGTATTATACAATTACTCGAAGCATTGTCTAATGATCATGAGTGGCGCCAAAAAGTTGATTCAGAGTTTTATTCAAGATATATATACATAGTGGTGGATAATTCAACATTGGGTCGGTTGGCCCAATGGCAAAATTTCTCTTTCAAAAAACTGCCTGATTTTGTAAAAATTATCTCATTTGAAAGTCTGGTTAAATTTAGACAGGATGGCCAAGAACTTACACAAGCGGCATTAGTCACTACTTTCGGTACAGATATAGATAGTCGGCTAGAAAGCATTAGACGTCAACGTGGCTTTGTTTGCCCTGAAAACACCATTAGAAAATTAGGAACTTTTATTCCTGAAGATATTTTAAGAAAAAAGATGGACCGACATTCTCGTAATTCAAAAGTTCTTGCCGAAGATTTAGCAAAGCATTCGAAAGATAAAGATAGTTTTATAGGCGAAGTGATCTCACCTTTTTTAGAATCTCATCCACAATCTAATACGGCTAAACTAGAAATGGCCGGCGCCGGCGCTTTATTTAATGTAGGTTTTAATTTTGACTTCCTAAAAGATTATCAAGAAAAAATTATAAATTATGACAAAACAACCATGTTAGATAATCCTATCAAAGGTCGTATGTTAGAAGAAAAACAAACACTTATTGCAGATGGATTTTTAAAAATGGTTTTTATGTTTGCGAAAGAAGTCGGTTTAGAAATAAATGAAGGTACCAGCTATGGTTTTAATATTACGCGTTTGGCTGTGTATAAAAGAAATGATCCCAAAGACGGTTACTCTCAAATACCTTACATTCGTGTTGCGGTCGGAACAGAAAACATTAAAGACATTAAATTGTTGACAACAATTATTAAAAGGGTAAGTAGTATTTTTCATGAGGCAATACAAGATCAATCGGTATTGCAAATGTCAACACTTATTCAATCACGTAATGCAAAGGCAAAACTAAATTTTAAGATAAAATAATTTGCATTCGGCGGAGATATGGGCGAGTGTTGCAAATAAAGCCGTTATTTAGGGATCGGACACGAAATTCTTATCGGACGGCGCATGCTCTTTGGATTGAAGTATGGGTGACTCCTTTATAGTTGTAAGCTATAGGTTCTGTGTTTTTGGGTTACGTTGAATCGTGACGGTTATTTTATTGCCCCGTTCGTTAAATTCAACTTTTTGGGCCAAACGGCGTATTAAAAATACACCTCGCCCGCTGGATTTTAAAAGATTTTTCGGGTCTAAGGCATCGGGTAATTTAGTGTGATCAAAACCCGGGCCTTCATCTCGAATTGAAAATTTAAAAGCATCGGATGCAAAATGAGTTTCAATCACAACTTTTTTATCTTGGGTTCTAGCAACTTGCGCTGCTCGCCGGCGGTAAATATCGTTTGATTCATTTTCTTCGCGACGTAAACCAGCATTGCCATGTACCACTGCGTTCGTAAAGGCCTCACTAAAAACCAGCGAAACTTTATTTAGATCAGCTTCATTCCACCCCATTATTGTTAAACGTTTTTCAATATGTTCGGCAATCTCATCTAGGAGATCTAAATCACTTGGTAATTCCCAATGATTGTCTTCAAGGAGTGTATGAATGTCGAATGGTTTTTGAGAAGGTGTTTCTGATGGCATAATCAGAATATTAGCATAACTAAGCTACGAGTTTCTACATTTGACATATAATTAAGCATAATATATAAGATATATGTCCAGTACCTTCCCACTCTAATGTAGAAGGAGAAACATAAAATGAGTAAGTTGAGTAATAGGAGTGTGCCATCTGCGGTGTCTAAGGTTAATAGACCCGCAGTTTTACCAAGTACCGAAATCGTTTTCCTGCTCGATCGTAGCGGCTCCATGTCAAACAATGATAAATGGGTCGAAGCGGTATTGGGCATTAACGCGCTTGTCGCAGATCAGACGAAACTGGCCGGCGATGCATTCTTGACGTTAGTCGTTTTTGATCGGCATGCTAAAGAGCCGATTATTCAGATTGTGCATGACCACGTGCCGCTGAAAGACGTTCCTGAGCTTGATCCGAAGGGGCCGATTCAGCCACGCAGTGAAACGCCACTGTGGGACGCGATCTATGCGACCATTCAGCATGTGCGCGGTAAGCGAGCGGCCATGCCAGCGACACAGCGTCCTAAGCTGGTGGCATTGAATATTTTCACTGATGGCTTAAACAATGCCAGTACTGAAATTACCGGATCCAAGGGCATTGCACTTTTGCGCAAGATGATTGCCGAGTGCGAGGCCGAGGGTTGGCAGGTTAGTTTTGCCGGCGCGGGCGGTGGTGATATTTTTGCACAGGCCGCGGAAATCGGCATTAACCTCGTAGTTGCCGTAGCCGGTACGGCTCGCGGCGTGGAAGATAGTATGAGTCAGACAACCAGCCACATCGGAAACTACCGCAAATCGCATGGTATTTCCGGCGGTTCGTCCGGCGGTAAAAAGAAGCCGAATTAAAACAAAACTCCCGGTATTATCGGGAGTTTTTTTGTCGAGTAATAAAAACTGGTCCGATAATATCGGACCAGTGTGTTGTTAAAGTGGCGCGATGAGACGACCCATTACCGGACTGATGCCGATAGTGACCGTTGTGCCACTTGTAAAATCAATGGCGTCTTCAACGATACCATCGGAAATGATTGCGCCACCCTCGGGCATTTCCGAGGTGATAACTAAGCGTTCTTCCGCGGTGATACCACCCCAGATGATAGTGCTTTTTGTGTGGCGTGTCTGAAATGGCTCGCGAACCACGAAGAATAATTGCGGTTCGTCCCAATTCCACGGTACGTTGATAATCGGTTTGCCGTTAGTCAATCCAGTGGCGCCCGTAAGTATGGAGCGTAACCAGCCGCTTGAACCTACACCGGTTGCAACCAAGACGCCACTTGATGATTGTCGTTCGTGTTGGCCGTTTTTCGACAACGTATACAGAGCCGATACGTGATCTCGGCGACCAATCAGGAAATCGTTTACGGCAAGCATCTTTTGACCATCGTTTGTTTCAGCGAGGGCCATAGTTGTTTCATCGCAGGTATAACGACCGGCAAGAATAGCCGGTAGCGCCACGATGGCCTGCGATGTCAAATACGGCATCAGGATACCGGCCACCGTTAAGGGATCCGGATTGATACCCAATAACGGTTGGCCGGCGAGATATTTTAAAACGTTGACGCAGAGGCCATCCGGTCCGATAGCAATGACCAGGTCCTGTTCACGGAACAAGAAGCCCGGAATATTATCGCGCCGGACAACGACATGCGGCATGGTCAGCGGCAGAGCCGCCATGAGCGCGGTTAATGAACGCTGATACTGTTCATGCTCGCGCTCATACTCGATGCTCGACAAGCCGCGCGACTGTAAACGGAAGCGTACCTGGCCGAGCGATTGGCGCGCGAGCAATTCTTCGAGTTTTGTGCGCTTCGTCACTACGACTATACGCTCAAACATTTTACAATCCGCTGGGCGCTGGGCTATTTGTTCCGCCCTGTATAGCCGCCAAAAAGTCGGATGTGATGTTGAACTGACCGACGCGGCCGCTGGCGCTGATGTTATTGATGGCTAATGCCAACAACACCCGCGGATCAACATTCTTGTTCGGCGCGAGGCGTAAGCCGATTGCTTCAGCATCGGCCGTTGCCTCAGTGACGATATTCTTATTGCGTGCTTCCAGTAAATTCGCACGCTCCTGCTCCTGTTGCATGGCGGTCTCGGCTTCATAAAGCTTAAGCGCGCGATCATTCCTGGCCGCATCCATGCGCCGATCGGCAACGGCTTTGTCTGATGCCGCCAATACCTTCTCGCGTTCCTCGGCCTGTAATGCTTTGGCGAGATCCGGTAGCGCTGGCATGACTGCGGATACGGTGAATGAGACGATAGTGATGCCGAGGGCGGTAAATGTCACCTTCACCTCGTTGATTTTAGCGAAAATATCGCGCTCAAGTTCTGCCGCCCGACTCTGGTTCTCTTTCAGAGTGGCGTTCGCAATTGCGCGACGGGAAACGCTCCGCACCGCATTACGCACATCCTCTTGCAATTCGTCGAATTCCTCGGGACGGAGATAGGTATCAGTGGTCGGATTCACGGTCAGATTGCGGCGATTGAGTACCACTTCAGGCGTGAATAATGCCTGAATTGTGCCCTGTATGCGCACATCCAATCCGTCGCGACTAAGATCGGTACAATCGTAGGGGATAGATACTACCGTGGCTGGAATCTTGGCAACGGTAGTACGCGGTCCGACGAAAAATGTGATGCCCCGGCCGGCTTTCCGAAGCTTTCCGGCCACATACTTGGCGCTGTAGGTGCTTGTGTCACTACGGTAAAACTGAAGTATCGGCATGGTGCCCTCCTTTGATTAAGACTTGAATTGTAAATGCTACTATCGGCAGTATAGCAGGGCGGTATTTCGTGTCAATAGTACATTAACTAACACTTAAATAATGCCATTTGCCCTTATTGACAGCAGTATCATTTATGTGTAAGATTGGGGCATGGAGCCAAGCGTACAACTGACACATACTAAAGAGAAGTTTCTTGAAGAGCACAATCGGCTTTCACCCGAAGAATTTAAACCCACGAAAGCCGTTTTAACGCGCTTCCGTAAAGAAAAAAATACTTTGTTTACAGGCCGTTCTTGGCCGGTGGAACGCATTCGCCGCCCATTCATTACATGGCTTGCGGCATTGCCGATGCACGAACGTCAAGCTGACGAGTAATTGTGGTACAATATTTTAATGCTACCTCCGGGACATATCGCGGCCGGTTATTTGCTCGCAAAAATTGTTTTGCGACATGTTAGTTTTGGTTTAACGCACGTTCAGACTTCAACTTTGGCCTGGCTCGGCGCATTTATTGCATTTTCACCAGATCTTGATATGTTTTTCGCTTTTGCAAAAGCGCGCAGTTTTAGTTTTATAAAAAAAGAAGTGTCGCATCGTTTATTTCCAACCCTGCATATCCCATTGTTATGGCTGGTTGTGGCCGCACTTATATATGTATTTACCAGTTCGCCGTATGCGCATGCCGTAGCATTACTGCTTTGGTTATGTTCTTGGAGTCATTTTGTGCTCGATTCGTATCAATACGGTATCATGTGGCTGTGGCCGTTCAGTAAAAAGTTATATGCCGTGCGTGATGTCGGTGTAAAAGAACATATCGAAGCTCATAATTTTTTCGAATATTGGACACGTTTTTTAAATTGGTATGCTAATAAAGCCAAA
>CAYHYQ010000042.1:0-6144 GCA_964360715.1 uncultured Candidatus Saccharibacteria bacterium | reverse complement strand
AAAAAATCAGATACAATAAGATTGCGAATAATCCGATTAATCACGGAATAATCTATTTGAGATTCGGTATGCCATATCCTGTAGCTGGGTCTGAAACATTCGCATTACCAGCCAAACGATGTAAGACAGCGCGCGTATCTTTTACTGGTGTATCACTATCTGATTGCCACATACGCGCGGCCATACCCGTAACAAACGATGCCGCCATCGAAGTACCCGACAATGTAGCATACGCGCCATTCAGCCACGTTGATTCAATACCCTCGCCGGGAGCTATATGTTCAATATCTTTATCTTCTATGGTTAGCAACGGGGTTATATCGTTATTACCGCGCGAGCTCCAAGCGGCTACGTTAAGTTTTTGAGTAATCGCGCCAACACCGATAACTTCCCTGTACGCGGCCGGGTAATCAATACTTGCCGAAAACGGCCCGTCATTGCCGGCCGCGGCAATGATTAAAGAATTTTTAGCGGCGGCATAACGCACAGCATTGGCAATTAAGCCGGAATTGGTATCCGAACCAAAGTTCATAGAGATAAGCATGGCGTTAGCGTCCGCGGCGGCGCGGATACCGGCCGCAACATCATCGGCGGCACATGAGCCATTCGAACCACAAACTTTATATACAAGTAAGCTAGCACCCGGGGCCATACCCGTTAAGCCAAGCTCGTTCGTACCGCCATCAGCGGCAATAATACCCGCCACATGAGTGCCGTGGCCGTTTTTGTCTTCACATTTACCGTTAACAACCGGGAAACGTGGATTTGAAAAATCCTTGCAAACAGTGATACGACGTATAAGATCGGGATGCGTACTATCAATACCGGTATCAAGAATGGCAACCGTAACACCGACACCAGCGTTGGTGGCAGTTACTCCTGACGGCAACATAAGCGCAAAACCCCAATTCGCACCACTATATTGCTGTTGCGGACTTTGCCGGAATATTTTCGTATCAGAATTCAATTTCAAAGGTTGTTCCGGTTCAACCAGGATTTGAAATGAGGGTAAATGTTCAAGTTCAATACCAAACATTTGCGCAAAGCCAATCTGAAAATCATTCAACTCGGCGCTGAAACCATTCTCGAATATGTGGCGAACCCCGAGGGTATTCTTCCAAAAACCGCGGTTTGATTTAACAAAATAACGCCCCTCGGCAAAAACCGGCTTACTAGCCGCCAAACCGAATATGACCACAAAAAACACAGCAAATAGTGTCTTTCTATACATCATGGATGTTGTTCAGATGATACCATATTCCAACGGCCAGAGGAAGTATCAGTATGTAAAAACAGGTGTTTGTTCGCAATGATAATTCCGACCGTCAACCAAAGCACAAGCATGCCTTGTTGTGACGTCCAGAGCAGATGATCGAAAAATCCTATCGCGAGGAGCATACTTAAAGTAATTAGCTCCGGCCATAATTTACGTTTAATAATTTGCCGCAAAATCAAACCCCAAAAAGCAAGAAAAAGACCTAAACCCATAATACCGGTTTCACTCGCGAGCAGTAGATATATATTATGTACCGGCTGAAATATGGCCGAAGGGCGATAGACATACTGTGCCATCAACTTTGGCACGAAATTGCCATAGCCAACGCCTAACAACAAGTTATTACGTGTAATTGATGTCGCCGCCCGCGCAAAAAATAATCGTTCGGCAACGGCAGTATCATTACCACGCACAAGCATACGCGCATGCACGGCCGGCCATTGTACACCCGTAAATATAACCAGCGTGCAAGCTGTCGCTATGATCAATTCTCTGATATGTGTACGCACATTGGCCGCACTGCGGATATACCGCATACTGGCCAGAGCCAGGGCCGCGCCGAGCCAAAAAATAATTACGGTGCGGGAATAAGTGACACACAATCCGAGAAGTATCAATGTATGAAGTCCAATTGTCAGCCAACGCTGAAACCGATTTTCCAATTTGATTATATATTGCCAGGAGAGTATTAGCGCCAACGCCAAAATCAAGGCGAGAATATTCGGGTGCGGTGTCGTTCCGTATGCCCGCAATATCGGCATATTATCAACATAGAATGAAGCGACACCATACGCGCCGGGCGTTAAAGGACTCTCCCCTAACCAGCGAAAACCGACACTGGTTTGTAATACATATTGCAGTAGAGCAATAGCGGCCTGTAAGGCGCCACTAACTAAAGCTACGGGTGCCAAAGTCGCCAGCGAAAATCGGCGCTGGAGAAAACTTTTAGTAAAAACTCTGTTAACGGGTTGCGAGTTAGAATCGTATTCGGAAATAACGTACAAAAAAAGACAAATGTACATACAGAGTCGAACGAGAGTATATATTCCCAGCATCGGCACGGGTGCGCCGATAATAGAAATGATAGCCATAACGACGAACGCACCGAGAACAAGTATCGGTTTTTTTGGATGCCACCGCACGCCACCGCGCCACAAAGCTATGCTCAGAAGAAGTATGATTATAATGTCTGTGACATAAAGATATGCAGTTGCCCATTCGTTCACCGGTACGGTAAAGCGATATAAAATCAATCGCCGCTGGAACGGCACCATAAACACCAACAGATAAAAAAGAAACCGCTCAATCATAGCATACGGTTAATGGATAAAAAATGTATAGCCACTGCCAAGTATAAAACAAATGCCTATAACATAGAGCCACGTCGGTGAAAGTCGCATGGTATATTCGGGCGCGCGCGTACCGATTTTCTTCGCGCGCAGATACATCAGAATCAACATAACCGTATCAATACTGACGGCAATACCGCCCACTAAACCGATAACACTGACAAAATCGCGCACGCCGAGAATAAACAGCAGATAAGGAATCAGCATCAATGTGATAAATACGGTTCGAGAATGAATATGAAAATCCTGAATCAACGATTCACGAAATGCTATGGCCATACTTAAAAATATGGTTGTTGACGACAAAAAACCGAACAAGGTACCGACGATTATAATTCCTGAACCGAGCATAGTTTCAAGACCGCTCAGCGCCGTGGGTGTAGTTGTATCGCCGGTTATACCCACAACTGTGAACGCGAACAGCGCGTAAAATACTGCCGGAATAAGCGTACCGACAATCAATGCTCGGCGTACAAATGTTTCCCGACCAACAAGCATTTCACGTACCAACGGTATACCCTGAATACCATTCAAAGAAAAAAGTAGAACACCAAACGGTAGATACCAATAGTGCGGATCGTTAAAAAATGTAAAATTACTTAACGTAATCTGCGGCATACCGATAGTAACAATGCCGCCGATAATGACAGTAAACGCAATCAGTATCCAGGAATCAATCCGTGCAACGGTACGCAAACCGCGCAAGGCCAATATAATGAGCAGCACGAAAAAAATTGTACTTAGAATTTCGCTTCTTATTGAAATACCAATAACAAGCCGTATGAAATCACTGGCAAATTGGCCGTTAATTATAAGAATACCGAGTACACTACCGAAAACCGCGATCCAAAAATTAAGAACAGCGACTTTACGAGCGATTGGACCAAGATAAGCATGCACGTATCCTATGAATTGGTGGCGATTATGAGTACGCAAAACCACTTCACCATACAATAAATTAGTTATTATCAGCACTGCGGCGATACCTATAAGAAACAAAAAACCGACACCAAAGCCGGCTTTGGCAAATGCCAGGGGAATACCAAAGATACCAACGCCAACAGTCGCGGCCACTAAGGTGGCGACCGCCAGCCAGAATTTATTTCGCCGTACGGTGCTGGCCATTATGATCGTGTTCGAGGCCAAGTTCATCTTTCAGCTTTAAATCACCGTACCCTATGCGATAAGCAATGCGCTTTTCGATATACCATAATAACGTCAATACGATGTAACCAATAAGCGTAGCGGCGACGGCAGCAAACGAAAAACCCAAGCCGGCGGCGATACCGATAGCGGCGATAAGCCAGAGCGAAGCGGCGGTTGTCGTACCTGAAACATGCACACCGTCATTGCCACGTAAAATCGCGCCACCGCCGATAAAACCGATGCCCACGATAATATTGGCCACGATATGATAGTCAAAGCCCGTTGTCCCGTCCAACGATGGATACGTTTTATATATCAGCAGTGAGATAATCGTAAACAAAGCCGAGCCTAGAGAAACCAGAACATGCGTACGCAAACCCGCCGCTTTATGCGCACGCTCGCGTTCAAAACCTATGATACCGCCCAGTACTGCGGCGACGAGAAGGCGTGACAGAACATCGGCTTCATTCATATCAATAGTATACTCCCCCGCGCCCAAAAAGTTTTCCACAAAAAATATAACTAGCACTAATTTGACAATATGTAATTATTATATTACTCTTGGGCCGGTGCAGACAAACCTGTGAAGGAGAGCTAGCACAGGCCTTTAATCGGAGGTATTCATGTATGACCAGCGCCGTATCGGAACAGAAAGTCCCGATACGACACGATTTAGCGACGGCTTCCTAACTCTTGAGGTACAGCGTTACGTAATGCCTTGTAGCTGGGGATTGCCACAAGAAGTTGTACTCCAGACAAATATCTATTTTGTCCCGCAGGGATTTTTGCAAAAAATCGTAGATCCCCGCTTAAATAGCATCGGTCTAATGCAACTGACACTGTGGCCCGATAAACCAAAGATGCAATACTACTTCCTCTTTGGTAATTCAATTAGATTGGCTGGTCATAGCGGCTCTGTGCATCGATCAGGTTTCCACACGATACACTTACCTGCGGAAATCATGAAAAATCTCAATCCATGCCTCGCCGAACGACCGGTTGATATGGCAAAACTTCTTGGAATACTGACTGGGGGTGCGAATCCTATCCTGGGTCAACCGGAACTACCTCCCCAACGCCTCCTCGCAACGGGTAGTCAGTAGTCACACCACCGCACAGCATGCGGTGTTTTATTTACTTTTGAGAGCGATCTTCAATACTTCGTCAACCGATTCAACGAGTTTGAAAGTCAGTTCCTTACGAATTTCATCCGGAATGTCTTCAAGGTCTTTTTCGTTGTCTTTCGGAATTATAATAACTTTGAGACGGGCGCGATGCGCGGCCAGTATTTTTTCTTTCAAGCCGCCGATTTCCAATACTTTGCCGCGCAGAGTTACTTCGCCGGTCATGCCGACATCTTTACGTATCGGTTTTTTAGTCAACAATGATACCAGCGCCGTGGTCATGGCGATACCGGCCGAAGGCCCGTCTTTACGAATCGCGCCGGATGGCACATGCACATGAATATCTTCTTTGTAGAAATCGGATTTAATACCCAACTCTTTGGCTTTGGAACGCGCATAACTCAAAGCGGCCTGCACGGATTCACGCATGACTTCACCTAAATGGCCCGTTAAAATCAACTTGCCTTTGCCCGGCATACGCATGGCTTCGATAGACAACACTTCGCCACCAACCGGTGTCCAGGCCAAACCGGTAACAATGCCGATTTCATCTTTTTTCTCGCCTTCCTGGTGCGTATATTTAATCGGTCCCAGATATTGATGGATGTTTTTTGTCTCAACCGCGACATTGCCTTTCACGGTTTTTTCCACTAATTGACGGGTGATTTTACGCACAACTGTAGAAATTTGCCGTTCGAGTTCACGAACACCGGCCTCACGCGTGTGATTACTGATAATATCGGCCAACGCCGTATCGCTCATCGCCACAATACCTTTCTTAATACCATGTTCGCTAAATATTTTCGGGATTAGAAACTGTTTAGCAATGTGGAGTTTTTCCTGTTCGGTATAACCGGGAAATTCTATAATTTCAAGACGGTCGCGCAACGCGTAGGGAATCGTTTCAAGATTATTGGCTGTAGTAATGAATAAGACATCGGATAAATCGAAAGGCGCTTCAAGGTAGTGGTCGGAGAAAGCATTGTTTTGCGCCGGATCGAGCGCTTCAAGCAAGGCGGCCGAAGGATCGCCGCGAAAATCTTTACCGATTTTATCAATTTCATCAAGCATAAAAACCGGGTTGCGCGTTTGCGTGGTATTGATGCCCTGAATAATACGACCCGGCAAAGCGCCAACATAGGTGCGCCGGTGACCGCGAATTTCAGCTTCATCACGCACACCGCCTAATGACACGCGAATAAATTTGCGCCCCAACGCTTTGGCAATTGACTTACCGATTGATGTTTTA
>CAYHYQ010000041.1:0-6187 GCA_964360715.1 uncultured Candidatus Saccharibacteria bacterium | reverse complement strand
CCATCGGCGCGCCATGGAACAGAAATGCTTCCATGAGCTCCGGATTCCTGCTTGTGGAACGAGCGTGCGGATAAACACGCTCGGTTACGGCATCGCTAACGCCCAGCGCCGCCAGAAATAAAACCTCGGCGTAGCGATGGTCTGGCCATTCGCTGACCAGAGCCCAGTATTGCTTTTCGCGGGCAGAGTAGAGTATTACACGCGCACGGCGTATATCTTCCGGCGAACCTGTGTTGCGGATGGTGCGATAAAGCTCGGCCACACCTTTTTCATTGTTTGGACCAGCAATGAGTTTTTGAAAAAGCTCAATGCTGGTTAGCGGTCTGAACGACCCCGTCCGGTTAAACATCGCACTGCTTTGAGGCATGTGTCTCCTTCTCGCGCGTCCCCGCGCGCGATAGTGTTAGCTTTAATGTACTAAATCATTAAACGTAGCTACGGCCAAACTGTGACAATATATGATACTATATACTTAGTATATTGTCAATATATGATTGCCAAGCCATGGCCAATGGGTATAATAAGCATACACAAACTACATTATGCTCGATATTAAATTCATTCGTGAAAATAAAGCGCTTGTTGAAGCGGCGGCTCGTAAAAAACGAGTTGCGGTTGATATAAATGCCTTACTTGCGACCGATGATCATCGGCGCGCGTTGCAACAACAATTCGATGAAGTGAATCGGGCGCGTAATGAACTTGCCGAACAGGGCAAGGAAGGCAAACCATCAGCCGAACACATTGCCGAAGGCAAACGTTTGAAAGAACAATCTTTGGCTTTGGAAAATGACATGCGTGTGGCTGAAGAAGAATTACACCGACTGGCATATGTAATTCCCAATGTTCCTACAGCCGATACGCCTGAGGGTTCAGATGAATCCGGCAATCAAATTATAAAAGAATGGGGCGAAAAACCAAAATTTGATTTTGAACCTAAAGCCCACTGGGATTTAGGCACGGCGCTCGATATTATAGACAACGAACGCGCGGCTAAGGTCTCCGGCGCGCGTTTTACTTACTTAAAGCGCGATGCGGCACTTATGGAGTACGCGCTAATACAATTTGCGCTTTCAATTCTTATAAACCGTGAAAAAATCGCTGATATTATTCGTGAGGAAAAACTTGATTTACCCGATACGCCTTTTGTGCCGGTCGTGCCACCAATATTCATCAAACCCGATATCTTCGAAAAAATGGCACGCTTGAATCCGAAAGAAGAACGCTATCATATTCCATCCGATGATCTGTATCTCATCGGTAGCGCCGAACACACACTGGGGCCGATACACATGGATGAGATTATTGTCGAACACGAATTGCCATTGCGCTATGTGGCATTTTCACCGGCCTTGCGGCGCGAAGCCGGCGCGGCCGGCAAAGATACTCGCGGTATCATACGTCTTCACGAATTTCATAAACTTGAAATGGAAACATTCAGTATGCCGGAACAGGGTCTAGCCGAGCATAAGCTTTTAATTGCCGTTGAAGAACACTTGTTACAACAGCTAAATTTGCCATATCAAGTGTTGTTGAAATGTGTCGGTGATATCGGTGATCCGAACGCGCGCGGTGTTGATATAAATACCTGGATGCCGGGCCAAGATAGATATTGCGAAACACATACCGCCGACTATATGACTGATTATCAGGCGCGTCGTCTGAATACGCGTTTGCGGCGCACGGACAACACACTTACTTTTGCGCATATGAATGATGCCACGGCCTTGGCTATCGGTCGTATGTTGGCCGCCATACTTGAAAACTATCAGAATGCCGATGGCTCTGTGCGTATTCCTGATGTCCTGCAATCATATCTGGGCGGGCGATCTATTATCACACCCGTCGCTTCTCGTTAATTTTTTGTCGCCGTTTTTATCATGGCGCATCAACCCGACACATGGCTTGAACTCTCACGCAGTGCGGCCGTGGCAAATGCCGCGACTATCCGTGCGCTTATTAATCCTGGCGTCATTCTACTCTCGGTTATTAAAGCGAATGGCTACGGCCATGGCCTGGTGCCGATGGCGAAGATTTTAAAACAGCATATTGATTGGTTCGGCGTATTTACGCTCGATGAAGCTATAGAATTGCGCAGTGCCGGCATTCGCAATCCGGTACTCGTGTTGGGTCGCACAAATCCGGTGCGTTTTGCGCAAGCCAAACGGCTGGGCGGTGTGCGGCTCACGCTATGTCTGGCTGAAGAACTACGCCGTGTGCCGCAAGGTTTGGCGGTGCATATAAAAGTAGATACCGGTCTTTCACGTTTGGGCGTGCCTGCCGCTGAATTCGAGGCGTTACTAGCTAATGCGCCGCGTAGCTTAAATATTGAAGGCATTTATAGTCATCTTGCCGATGCTGAAAATTTTAAGGATGATAGCTATACGCATCAGCAATTTGTAAGATTTGAGAATGCACTTGCTCAGGCCGCGGCACTGAGTAAAAATCCTGAGCTAACTCATATTTTGGCCAGTGACGGCATTTTGCGATTTCCCGAACAGAATCGCCAACTTGTGCGCTGTGGTATTTTGCTGTACGGCTTGTGGCCGAATGAAGAATTTGAAAAGCGTTACGGTACTACCGTGCCGCTACGGCCGGTATTGAGTTTCAAAAGCCGTCTCATGAGCATAAAAACAATTCCGAAAGGTACAAAAGTTGGCTATGCCGTCACTGAACGCGTAAAGCGCGATAGTCGTGTGGCGGTGGTACCGGTCGGCTACCGTGACGGTTACGGCCGCACGCTTTCATCAAACGGTGTCATGCTAGTGCGCGGTGTACGCTGTAAAGTGTTAGGTCGTATTTCAATGAATATGACGGTGATTGATATCACGGCTGTGCCCGCGGCCGCGGTAGGCGATGAAGTCGTGCTTATAGGCCGGCAACTCAATGCCGAAATAACCGCGTTGGAGCTAGCGCGTTTGTCGGGTACTATTACCTATGAGGTCGTGACGAGAATAAACCCGCTCATACCACGTATTTATGTCAATTAAACACTCAGCCAGCCGCTATACCGATGCCTTGCGTGTTCACCGTGAACGTAACGCGCGCATAAAATTCAAATTGCTTTTTATCTTGACCTGCGGTGCCATCGGTGTCATGGTGTGGTGGCTGTTCTGGTCCGGCTCATTTACCGTTACAAATATACAGATTACCGGCGGTAGTGAATCAATCCGCCAATCCTCGTTATTCGCTCTTAACCAATGGCTTGATGCACGACCCTGGTTCACGCCGCGCCGCGCTAACAGTTTGCTTTTTAATCCAACCAACGCCAGCGCGACAATCGCCACGGCCGTACCGAAATTAGCCGCCGTTTCTGTAAGGCGCGTATCATTTCATGACGTTACAATCAGTATTGCCGAGCGCACGCCGGCCGGCATCTGGTGCAAAGGAAATGAACAATGCTTTTATTTTGATGCGAGCGGTATGGTGTATGAAACTGTGAGTGAGACCGAAGGCCATGTCTACTTGACGGTGCGCGATAATCGCCCGCGCGGGTTGCAGGTGGGTAATGTTATTACCGATGGCGTGTGGCTTAAAACAATTACCGAGACGGCCACGGCTCTTAAAACTTTGCGGGGTTTGGCCGCCAATCGTTTTGTTATCTCAGTCGATATCGCAGATGAATTTGAAGCGATAACCGATAGCGGCACGCGCATTCGTTTTACAACAGCTGATCCCAAACATGCCATCGTCGGTCTCGCCACATTATTAAAATCGAAACCGCAACTGCTAACCCAACAACCGCCATTGCAGTATTTCGATCTCCGCATTCCCAACCGCATTTACTACAAATAAAAAACGGGTCGCAACACGCGACCCGCCACTTCCTTCTAGTTCTAGTTAAGCCGATTCCCGCCTTGTCATATCGGCGGGGATTTGTGGGAACGCGAGGGCGTAAAACTCCTCGCGGGACATGGCCGACATGTCCTCACAACCCCCGTCAGGCAGACCGAGGAACTCCGACGGGCCCTTTGGGACATCCACGCGCCGATCCCGGTCGTAATCATATCCGGTATCGTAATACATCCGGGTCGGCTGATCGGGCACGAAGAAGATCTTGACGAACCGGCCGTCGGTCCACTGACCGTGCCAGTGCATCTCTCCCGTGAGCCCACCCGCACACCGCTCCACATTATTCTGGTAGCTGGTGTGCGTCGTGTTATCGTCCTCGTCCATTGCTTCCTCGAGGAACGCGAGGATTGCGACAAGCACGCGGTAGGCGTGCCTAGAGCCCGCCGCGGCCTTCTCGATGATCTCGAACTCGGCCACGAAGGCCTCGATCAACCTCCGTGCGTCGGTGAACGGCCAGTAGCTAGTCGCACGCGACACGAGCTTGCCGAAGTACGCCGTGGCGGCGTCCTGGCTCGAAAACGTTTTGATTCCCTTCATTTTATCCTCCGATTCCGCGACTTTCGTTTGCGCGGGGGTTATAATTCAGGATTCTGGCTCCCGGGTTCGGGACTATTCGGGGCTTTATTGGCAGAATCGTCTCACCCGCCAGTTCTAAACCTTAATCCCCAATGGGCCTCTCGGAGATGGTACTTCACTACCTCAATAATAGCATATTATGTTTTAAAAGTCAATATTTACGTATTTCGCTATTGAATGTGGTAAACGAAAACCGAGTGGCCGATGGCGGTGACGGGTGTGTAATTATGTAACCACAAATAGTTAGGGGTTACTGGGCGTTCCGGCGAGCCGGGCGAGTTTTGTAGGAATGTAGCGGAAATCGCGAGCCAGCCGTTGGAACGGTTTTTATCTATAAAATCCTTTGCATCGGTGAATGTTTTTGAGTTTAGCCAAATATATTTACTACCTAAATAGTAGCCCGGATCGGCCCAACCAAAATAATCGAATGAAATTGCCGGCAATTTTTCATTTTTTACCCAGTCAGCAAATCGAATCAGATCTTGACCCCAGTCGAGATTTGAATCCACAACTGCCTTATAACCATTAGCTGGCCCACCAACAACTTCGTTAAAATAAGCCATATAATAAGGGAAGGCCATAGCCGCCGTCAAACCGTACCAAACAAGTATAGTTACCAATATAACCTTGAGCCGTAGATGTTTTTTTGCGCGCAGTGATATATCGTGCCATAGCCAAGTAATTTGTCCGGCCACTAAAATAAATGTAAAGCCGTATACGGGCAGTAAATGACGGATACCGATATTAAGCGTACCGCGTATGCTTATGAACCAGTACAAAATTACCCAGGCGGCCATGACTAACTCTTCGAAATGTTGATGCGCGAATTCCAGCCAGCGCGGTCGGCCGAGCGCGCGTAGGCGGCGTATAAACGCAAAAAGCGCCAAGATAACCAGTGCCCACCAGGTCAGCGGTTCTTTTATGAAATAGACAACCGGAAAATAGGCCCAATGACCGAAGTCATATATTTTGCCGAAGAAAAAAGCCGGACTGCCGCCGGATACGCGCTGGTCGGCCATAACCAAACCGGTTGCATATTGCGCCAAGCCGCGTATCACAGGCGTACCGGCGGCGGCGATAACTATCTTCGATATTTTCGTATTGCCGTAATACGAAAGTAGCTGTGTTGTATCGCTCTGCTGGCGCGCGATTGGATAGTTTATGATATGCAGGTTGTACACTGGCCAGACAATGAGCACAAAAGCGCCCACAAGCAATGCCGCGATACGCAGTGTATAACGCAGACCGTTTGGCGGCGGGTTAACAATATACCAAGCGACCGCGACAAGTATGAAAAATGGAATCAGTAAAAATGTTGAAAATTTTGTCAGCAAGGCCAAGCCCAGCACAACGCTGGCAACCAACAGGCGATAACCACTTGGTTTTTGTAAATAGCGCAGATATGCATATGTCGCGGTAAGCACACCGGCTAGCGCGGCCACATCGGTGGCTACGAAATGCGCGTGCGCCAGAATAGTGGGCGATAATGAATATAAAATTATGGCGATAAGCGCCGCCGTATCGCCATAAAGTTTGCGACTCCAGTGAAACACAAGCCAAGCGCCTATTAGAAAAAATAAAACCATTGGTAAGCGCGCCGCGAAGCGTATTAATTCTGGGTTATTGCCGGGCGTGCCGTAGATAAGTTCACGACCGAAATTCCATTGGTCATTAACTCTCGTTTGCCAAGTACCGTTGTATAAAACATTATTTTTCAGATCTAGCGTCAGGAGCGCCAGACCGGCAATGTCCTTGACTA
>CAYHYQ010000040.1:0-6388 GCA_964360715.1 uncultured Candidatus Saccharibacteria bacterium | reverse complement strand
TAACCGAACCAACGAGCATAGATACTTCAACTTGGCAAACCTATCGTAATGATAAATATGGGTTTGAGCTAAGATATCCATCTCAGTGGAAAATTCCTCTTGAGCAAGTGAACGAAGTTTCATTCGGAATATCTACTCCTGAAGAGTATTGGGGAACACACCTTAGAATCAAAGTTGTAGAGCAGGGTAACAAAACGTTAGATCAATTTGTTTCTGACGTTGGCAAAATGGATAAAATTTCGGTAGCTGATATTAAAAAAGTGACATTTGCTGGAGCAGATGCTCGTACCTTTTTGATTCACGCAAATGGCGATTTTGAGGGTAACCTGTTATATGTAGAACACGGAGGATTTATTTATCAATTTTACTATGGCAATAGGATGATTGATTCCGATTTTCCGCCTGAAAAAAATGCCGAGATACAGAAGGTATTATCTAGATTCTACTTCACTTCTGCGTTGACGAGTATGAATCCTGCGGACTGGCAGGTATATCGAAATCAAGAATATGGATTTATGTTGTCACATCCGGATAATTGGAAAGTTACGGTAGGAAAACATTATGAAAACAGTGGAAATTATGTGTTGTTCACTTTTCCGGAAGGAGAACTAGCATTTGCATTAGATGGTGGCTTTCCAGTTGATTTTCCAGAAATTTCTGAAGATAAAATTATCCAAGTTGGCTCACGCGAAGTGACTGTCTGGTGGTTTAGAAATAGTAATTATATAAATTTTATAGCCGTTCCGCTTTTTCGTGATCATCCAAGCTCTTGGGCTAAAGATAATGGAATTCACGCTTGGACAACCATAGAATACTATCCAAACATTCTCGAAGTTTTAAAAACTTTTAAATTCACAAAATAGTTATGGCATCTCAACAATATATAAAATCACGGCTCAAGGCGGTTAAAAATATCGGTCAGATTACCAAGGCCATGGAAGTTGTCGCGGCGACAAAAATGCGTAAGGCGCAAGAGGTGGCGCTGAACTCACGCCCGTATGGCTATGCAGTTCTTGATTTATTGCACAAACTTAGTCATGGTGCAGTGGGTGATTCGCCGTTGGCCACAGCTCGGCCGATAGACACGACACTTATAGTTGTGATCGCTTCCGATCGCGGTTTAGCGGGTGCTTTTAATAGTCAGGTTTTTCGCGCGGCTGACAAATTTTTCATGAATGATGTGCAGGAGTATCCAGGGCATCGCTATATATTCTGTACGGTTGGTAAAAAAGCTCATACCTACGCCACGCGTAAGGGTTCAGCGAATGTGAAAGAATTCTCCGGATTTGGCGACTATGTGCATGTCGAACAAATCAAACCGCTTGCTGAATTTATAAAAACAGGATTTTTAAATGACAGTTGGGATCGCGTTGTCGTGGCTTCAATGCACTTTCGTACAACATTGAAACAAGATTCCATAGTGCGTCAGTTACTGCCTATAGATCTTACCGCTATCGAGCAAACACTCTCGGAAGTAATTCCCGAGCATGGCCGCTTTGCAGGCGCCGAACATACAGATGCGCATGATGATACATCGGATGAATATATTATTGAGCCGTCACCGCAAGTAGTGTTTGATATGTTAATGCCTCATCTTGTGACTATGCAGTTGTATCAGTTGATACTTGAAGCTAATGCTTCTGAACATTCGGCCCGGCGCGTGGCCATGAAGACCGCTTCAGATAATGCCAGCGAGCTTGGTCACTCACTGCAACTCGAGTATAATAAAGCTCGCCAAGTTGGTATTACAAACGAGATTATCGAAATAACATCAACAATGAATACATTGACCTAAAAACCAGTAAGAAAGATTATATCTTGCTGTAGCCGATATGTCTTCTGAACGGATTCTCGAGCCGAGCGGGCATGGTTGATTCGCGGTAGCGAATCAGAGCGAGGCGAGGGCCTCGGAGCCGCCACGCTGGGGCGGCGAGAATGAGTGAGGAAGATATATCGGCGTAAGCTATCTATTAATAAGAATTTTATGGATGGAAAAATTATACAAATTATCGGGCCGGTCGTTGACGTCGCGTTTCCTGAAACAGTTATTTTGCCGGCGCTCAATAATGCGCTAACCGTACAGCGCGGTGACACAATCGTGGTGCTTGAAGTTGCCAAACACCTTGAACCCGGCCGCATCCGTGCAGTGGCCATGTCATCAACCGACGGCTTGGCGCGCGGTATGGTCGTAATTGATACCGGCGCGCCAATCTCGGTGCCGGTTGGCAAAGAAGTGCTCGGCAAACTATTCAATGTCTTAGGTGAACCCCTTGAAGCGGCGCATAAAATGGAGTTTTCAAAACGCTGGC
The DNA here is from genome assembly GCA_964360715.1 of uncultured Candidatus Saccharibacteria bacterium. Classification (GTDB taxonomy): domain Bacteria; phylum Patescibacteriota; class Minisyncoccia; order 2-02-FULL-40-12; family IGHO2-01-FULL-4-A; genus CAYHYQ01. The sequence continues at coordinate 4,079 of CAYHYQ010000040.1, read as the reverse complement.
CGATTCATCGCGCCGCACCCACGTTGGAGCAACAATCAACCAAAACCGAAGTTTTCGAAACCGGTATCAAAGTTATTGATCTGCTCGCGCCGTTCATTAAAGGTGGCAAAATCGGTTTGTTCGGCGGGGCTGGTGTCGGTAAAACTGTGTTGCTGATGGAGCTTATTCGTAATGTAGCCGAAGAATCCGGCGGTGGCTCAATATTTGCCGGTGTCGGTGAACGTACACGCGAAGGCAATGATTTATATGAAGAAATGAAACAGTCGGGTGTTATTGATAAAACCGCGCTCGTATTCGGCCAGATGAACGAAGTGCCTGGCGCACGTTTACGCGTGGCGCTCACGGCGCTCACGATGGCTGAATATTTTCGTGACGAAGAACACAAAGATATGCTTCTTTTTATAGATAATATATTTCGTTATTCACAGGCCGGTTCCGAGGTCTCGACATTATTGGGCCGCGTGCCTTCGGCTGTGGGCTACCAACCGACACTGGCCGGTGAAATGGGCGCTCTTCAAGAACGCATCACTTCAACCAAAAATGGCTCCATCACTTCGGTACAAGCTATCTATGTGCCGGCTGATGATATTACCGATCCGGCGCCGGCGGCAACTTTCGCGCACTTGGATTCAACAATAGTGTTGTCGCGCGCCTTAACTGAAATCGGAATTTACCCGGCTGTTGATCCGTTGGCTTCAAACTCTACGGCCTTATCGCCGAAAATCGTAGGTCAAGAACATTATGATACTGCCCGCGCCGTTCAGCGCACACTGCAACGCTACAAAGAACTTCAAGATATTATCGCAATTTTGGGTTTGGAAGAATTATCAGAAGAAGATCGCTCGGTGGTAAATCGCGCGCGCCGAATTCAGAAGTTTATGTCACAGCCATTCTTTGTGGCGGAGGCCTTTACTGGCCGCGCTGGGGCATATGTGCCGCGCGAACAAACCGTCAAAGATTTCAAAGCGATTATCGAAGGCAAATACGATGATAAACCAGAAGATTTCTTTTATCTGAAAGGCAGTTTGGAATCAACTGCATAACATGAAAGCAAACATAGTTTCACTTGAAGGTGTGACATACCAAGACGAGGCGATTTCATTTACGGTCATGACAACCGACGGTGAAATTACGATACTGAATAATCATCGCCCATTGCTTACCGTGCTTGCCACCGGTATTGCGCGTTTGAAAAAGAGTTCCGGCGAACAAATAACCTTCGCTCATACCGGCGGTTTTCTAGAATACGACCGCGACAACACACTGACAGTACTTATTGATAAGAAGTAACGCGTATTTTATCCTAGTTCGTAATAATAGTAATCGAACCTGGCTTTTTATTTGTTTGTAAAAATCATGTATAAAAAAAACGCTCCGAGGATATCGGAGCGTCGCGGGAGTGAATTTCCAGATTCACCACTGCCGCAGGTCGAAGGGGCCGAGCCAGATGGGCGCGGTCAGCATCACGGTACCGCTCGTCGTCCAACGCCAACTGGCGAGAGGCAGGAAGCCCTTGGACAACAATACCTCGTTGCGATTCATGACGATGGCATAGGGATTACCGCCAAAGTCACGTTCCACAACCGGGCGACCGTCAACGTATTCGACAACCATATCACGCCCGCCATTGTCTTCAACACTGGCCAGAAACGCGGCCTTCATCGGGCCCAGATGCCAACTGACGGCAAAGTACATGCCGTACTCAATAGCCAAAATTGTCACCATCAGCCCGAGTACGACCTTCTTGAGGCGCAAACTCCTTACAAACACTTGGCGGATGAGCTCGCCGGGAATTCCCACGACGAGACCAACGAAGAAGGTGATCAAGAAGAGATCTAAAGCCATCTCCACCGGTGTGTCATGCAATACAGGCAGGCGGTAAAAACAGCTCACCAGCATGCCACCGATGGCGACGACGATGCCGACTATCACCGCCAGTGCCACGAAAAATTCCTTTGCACTCATTTAAGCCCCCTTTCCGAACAGCTATACACTAGCATATAATATAGTAAAAGTCAAATTTACGAAAATTGGCTAAAAAGCTAGAATATACATAATGAAAATCCAGCGGTTTATAGGCGATTATCAAATAGAATATGACGTACTCGAAATTCGAGATTTTGAGGTTATTCATCAGATAAAAGATATTTTGCGTTTACACAGCAGTGAACAGATTATGCTTTCAGATGGCCGGGGCAATGAAGCAACTTTTGAAATTGCCGATATGAAGCGCGCGGCCATACGTTGTCACCGCATTGGTGAGGTGCGCACTATCGAAAAACCAAGCGGTGTTACACTCTACTGTGCTTTACTTAAAAATGAAAACTTTGAGTGGGTGATACAGAAAACAATCGAATTGGGTGTAACATGTATTGTACCGATTATTACCGCCCGCACGGTAAAACTTGGTTTTCGCGGTGAACACTTGGCGCGTATTGCGCGTGAGACGGCCGAACGTGCCGGCCGTTGTATCGTGCCTGAAATTATAGAACCGATTTCATTTGAAGTGGCGCTGATACAAACGCAACAAAACTCCGCCAATGTTTTTTGTAATGCGGATGGTAAACCGATTGCAGATGTAATAGCTTCCATAGAAATGCCTATTGGTGTTTTTATCGGTCCGGAAGGTGGCTGGCATGAAGATGAGATACGTCAGGCGCTGGAAAATAAATTTAGCATTGTTTCACTTGGTCATTTTACATTGCGTGCCGAGACCGCCGCGGCTATTGCCGTGCATGAACTCGTAAAAATCAATAATGAATAAACATAAAATTTACAATGCTTGATGTAGCTTACTATAGCAATGCATTCGGTACATACTAACCATGTCATGAAAAAAATAATCATAGCAGTTTGTCTGGTTGGCGTTGGCATAGCAGTGTATATGGGTATACGTTCGATATTACAACAAAAACCGAGCGTAACCGAAACATCAACGCTGAGCTCAACCTCATTGCAAAATATTACGGTCACTTCACCGCGGCCGGGTGATACCGTTGGGTTGCCCTTTTTAGTGCAGGGTGAAGCACGTGTATTTGAAAGTGTTGTTCGTGTAAGATTGCGTGCCAAAGATGGCACTATACTTTTTGACACAGTAACCATGGCGCAAGCGCCCGACACGGGTCAGTTCGGTGCGTATACGGTTGAAGTCGGACATTTGCTGGTTAAACCAACAACACCCGAAGTATTTATTGAAGTATTTGATAACTCACCGAAAGACGGTTCCGAGATTGATCTCGTGGCGATTCCGGTAAAATTATCACTGTCGCAGACAATGTATCTGAAAGTATTTTTTGCTCAGAATGATTGTGATCATATTGAGCCAGTGATGCGTATCGTGACAAAAACACAAGCCGTCGCCTATGCCGCCATAGACGCGTTACTTATTGGGCCGTCACCCGAAGAACGACGTTTAGGATTTACCAGTATGCTTAACAGTGGTACGAAAATATTAGGTTTATCAGTGGGCGAGAATGGTATCGCCCGTGTTAATTTCGACAAACAACTTGAATTTGAAGTTGGCGGTGCGTGTCGAGTTACGGCCATCAGGGAGCAGATAACCAAAACCTTAAAACAGTTTCCAACGGTAAAAAACGTGGTAATTTCAATTGATGGCAGAACGGAAGATATATTACAACCATAACTGTGAGTTGACGTGCCAGATAGTAGAGTTAGAATAAGGGCATGGTGGCATTTGTTGTAAACATTGCAATCGGTATTATTGAACTTTTACTTGCCCTGCGTTTTCTATTTCGCTTATTCGGTGCCAGTTCGGCTTCGTCTTTTATAAGTTGGTTATATTCGGTAACCAATTTTTTCCTACAGCCCTTTGCTTATATCTTGCCGAATATCGGTTCCGGCCGTTTTGTGTTTGAACTTTCAACCGTCGCGGCGCTGGTCATTTACGGTCTTATCGGCTGGTTGCTCACTAAGTGGCTGAATCAATCGTAAATTCTAAAAGTTAAATACTAAAAAACGCTCCGATGTATCGGAGCGTTGCTTTGTTACCTGTTCACGGTGTCGAATTGCGAATTCCGCCGGGCGCGATAGGCGGCTACGTAAGCCATGGCGCGCGGGTG
>CAYHYQ010000039.1:2576-6567 GCA_964360715.1 uncultured Candidatus Saccharibacteria bacterium | reverse complement strand
CCGTTAACAATTCCGGCATTTCTGGGGCCGGTTGAGGAAGTAACCCACGATAAGCGCTATGCGAACCCCAGTATCGCCAAGGGCTCGTTGGGTAAAGTGTTTTCCCAGTGATTCACCCCCTCCGATGATACCGGAGGGGGATTTTAATACTGTTAAGCAAGAGTTTTACCGATTTCATTTTTATACAAGCTATGTTCGCGAATATATTGTGCCACTGCGGGTGTAAGGTAGGGCAAACCGGAGTGGCCGGTGGCCAGTAAGTTTCTAATAAACGTGCTTGAAATTGTTGTTGTGACTACGGCTTGGTCAAGCAAATTGAAATGTGCCGGTAGTTTATCAGGCAAGGGGTTACCACGGGCCACAGGGTAAGCCACAATCTCCGCCTCTGTCGCCAGCTTCGCGCCATCGCGCCAGTGTGTCATTAAATCAGCAATAACATCAGTACCGAAAAGAAAGCCAAAATCGTAAGCCGGGTATGATCTTTGCAGTTTTTGATAGGTCGCGTATGTCGAATGGAATTCACCATTTTCAAGCTCAAATTGTGAAATTGTAATCGGTATGCGGGAGTCGTTAAATGCTTCTTGTATGATTAATTCAAGCATCTGACAACGTTCTTCGGCCGTGGCCGTCATCTTTTTGTCGTAGCGGTCGGGCGAAGGCAAAAGCCACAGTTCATCGCAGGGAAAATTACGTAAAGCCGTTTCGATGGTAATTGCATGACCGACATGCGGCGGACTAAATGACCCGCCATAGATAAGTATTTTTTTCATGTATATATCTGGTATCAAAACCAGCTTCATACGGACTGCAGTCCGCCGCTTCCAGCGATCGGCGGCTGCGTATCCCTCAACCCTGAAAGTTTCGCTTCGCTAAACACCGAGCTTTCAGGGTTTCCGGGATATCCGTCTGAAGCAGGTTTCTGATACCTGTTATTATATCGTATTTGATAGTTAAAAAAACTCCTCCGATTGGCTCGGAGGAGGAATTCTTAATAGCGACAAGGTTCGTTGCTAACCGGTGTATAACCGATGGCTTTAGCCAAGGCCGCAATATCAGCGGTTTCACCGGTGGCTTTCTGAAGGTTGTCGGATAACTTTACTGTTTTTTTGCCGGCGGCTTCAGTGAGTTTCATCACCAATGAAAGGGGCTTGAAGCCCAAATCATTCGTGAGGTCAGTACCCCAGCCGAATACCGTCTGGATCCGACCGCGGAACCTTTCTTCGAGCTTCAAAATTGTGGCTAGATCAAGGCCATCGCTGAAAACGATGATCTTGCTCTGCGGTGTAATGCCACGTTCACGGTAGAAAGTTACCGTGCGCTCGCCAAAAGCGAACGGATCGCCAGAATCCTGACGTACGCCACGGTATTTTTCGGCCAGTTCATGCGTAAAGCACTGCGTAAAGAAGAATTCACTCCCGAACGTATCGGTTAGTGCCAGCGCGCCCGGTTCACCGTACATATCATACCAAGTTGCAAGTACGGTTTGCACGGCTGTCTTGGCGGCTTCAGCCCAACCCATGCCCTGACTGCGGTACAGGCCGAGCAGTGCCATCTGTAGCTCATGGGCGTTTGTGCCCAGTGGCTTAATGCCAAGCTGCTGTGCCAGCCATACATTACTACAACCCAACAGCTGGCCGGGTAGTAATTCATCGCGCAAACGGCGTACCACGTGGTACTGCCAATCGCGGCTGAAAGCGCGGCGCGTACCGAACTCCATGAACTTGATCTGCGGATGCTTGCGTAACTCCGCAATCTTGGCGCTAAGACGACGATCGCCTTCGATATGGGCGTCCACCGGCCGGATTCCCTCACTCTGGAGCAAGCCCTCGTAATACAGTTCATTGACCGTGCCGAGGACAAGCGTTTCCCAAAGCGTAACCTGGGGCCACAGACCACTGGTCCAGATTTCAAACTGACCCTGGTCAACATTGCATGTCGAGATTGGCGCAAGAATCATGCCACTCAAGGTGTCGTGGAATTGCTTGTCACCGCCTACAAGTTCGGTTGCCGCGAGAGATTCTGCGGCAGTGAAGCGTAAAGCGGCAATCTTTCTAACTCCCTCATACAACTTCCTATGATGAATCTCCGCACCCAGTATTGCCTGGTGCGTGCGATTCTTGAATTCGAATGTGACCGGCAGGGTGGGGAAGTGCTTCTGAATCCACCGCAACATGGTCAATTTATACATGTCAACTTCCAAAAGCGAACGAAAGATGGCCATGGTTTAACCCCTTTCTTTATAAATTGTTAGTGTACTAAATACACTATATCACCGCTGGCTAGGCAAGTCAATACTCAATACATTGTGTGGCCGGCGATACATACTTTTATCACATACTCTATTTTTGTCAATAAAAAGCTCCGATGTTATCGGAGCATAAATGCTAGATTCGTTCCATGCCAGCGATGAAATTCGTAACCGTGGCCATTACTTCGACACGGTCGTATAACCCATCAACGAGATGTTGGGGGAAGATGCTGGAGCCGTTGAGCGCGCCCAGCATACCACCCACCAAGGCGCCGACCGAATCGGTATCACCACCGCCATTCACGGCATGGTAGAGTGGCTCAATACCAGTCGGATTTTGAATCAGGAAGGCGTAAGCCGACGGTAGCGAGAGTTCGGCCGAAAACCCACTGCCGAATGTTTCGATAACATTCTGCGGTGTAAACTCTTCCGATCGCCAATCACGCAGGCGAGCGATTTGCGCGTGTAACTTCGGGAAGCCCGTGTAGCCACGCGCGTAGATCTCGTGGCCGATAACTGCCGCCAGCTCGATATCGGCCAAAAATGTTTCAGCCGAAAACTCGACCGGTTTGCGATAAAAGCAGTACTCAATGGCGGCCAAATGCGCGAAGGCCTGGGCTACACCGATTGGCGTGGCGTGCGTCATGCGTGCGAATTGACGCAAGGCCATGCCAACCCCCGGAATTGTTAGAGGTGGTAGGGGAAAATCATCAACACTACCTGCCAGACGGCGCAGGGCTGACCATAAGGCGATACCGCCAACCTTCATAGCCACACCGTTGCCAAACCCGCGATTAGGTTTGTTGGCTAACTGTCCCGAAAGCCGCCAATCAATGCCTGTCATAAGGCGCTTGACGGCTTCCTTCGTGCTACCACCCCAACCACGGTCATCTTTCAGAGCTTCGATATGGCGTTTGGCAATATCATCCATATTGACGCCGCCATATTCGGCCACGGAATCCATGACCAACTTTGTCAGTTGCCAGTCATCACTGGTGGCGCCTGTGGGTTTACCGTGAGCCCACTTATGCCATTCGGTAGATTTGTAATCAGTGACGTAGCCGAATTTTTCATTAATCTCGGCCGGTGTCAGGGTTTCCGTCGGTACACCGAGGGCATCGCCAATAGCCGTACCAAGAGCAAAACCAAGAATCCGATCTTTCTGAGCCACTGTTAGTTGCATGTTTCCTCCATTCGAAAAGAACGATATTACTATGTCAATTAAAAGTTTTTGTGTCAAATATTGACAGTAATTAATACATATGCTACGATATTGCCAAGAGGTGATTATGGCAGAGCCACGGAGGCAATTACTGCTAAGTTGCATCGGAACATCGGTGCAACTGGCGGAGTTTCTTGAAAAGTTTGCCCGCGAAGTCCGTGCGGGTGCGTTGGAAGGTGGCGACGGCAGTATCGGTGAAAGCGGTGAAGAGTATGACTTGCCATCGGGTGCCGTGCCATTTGATTGGCAACCCTGGCTGGTGTCCGATGATGCCGGTGTCGCCGCGGCATCTCTGGCCACGGTGCATGAGCACTGGAGTGACCCCAATTGGGGTAGCCACACCTACAAGAAAACCGGTTAGGATTTACTCCCTGAAACATGGGAGTTTTTTTTATAAAAAAACTCTCCGATGAATCGGAGAGTGTACATTTACAAGCCGGCGATGAGGGGCAGAAGCATACCCAGTGTGCTCCAGTCGGTGGGGCCATCTGGTTGCGCCAGTAATTCGCGCACGGTTTTTA
>CAYHYQ010000039.1:0-2476 GCA_964360715.1 uncultured Candidatus Saccharibacteria bacterium | reverse complement strand
GTGCTCCAGTCGGTGGGGCCATCTGGTTGCGCCAGTAATTCGCGCACGGTTTTTACTTCCACATGGGTACGTTCACCGGTCTGATTATCAGGATCGGCACCCAGTGGCAGTTTTTGCGCTTTCATCATACCCATTTCCGCCGGTGTGATTTCAGCGGCATAGACATGTGCTTTGTGACTTGACAGCGTACCGGCCAACTGACGACTGCCGATGTGGCGGAAACGTGCTGGTTGTACCGAGAGGCCTGTCTCTTCCTGCACTTCTTCATACACCGTCTGTCGTGGGTCACCGGTACCGCTATGCGAAGAACCGCCCGGTAATTCATGAATCATCGCATCGGGCGTGTTGGCTGGTACGCGAAATTCGCGTACCAATACCACTTCGGTATCCAAACCGGAACCACAATACAGCACGGCAGTTGATATATCCCAACGTGTAATAATTAATTCGTTCGTTTTATTACGGTTTTCAGCCGTCACGAAGACATTGGCATGCAAGATCCACAAAAATGGCAGGTCTTTTTCCTTGCCAACTTTGTGAGTGAAGTGTAGTTCGGCACTATCGAGACGATTGCCGACACGCTTGTGTGCGTCGTACCACTGCTGAAATTCTGGTCGCCGCCAAATCATAAGCGGCACATTGCGTTCACCGCCGCTACGCATTTCAGGTGAGCCGATGAATTTACACGCGGCAGTGAGCGTTTCGGCCAGCGTTGTAAAATGGGGTACGTGGCAAAATCCTGCCAGCCAGCGCAGATAACGCACCTTGTAGGCATCAGTTGGCGCGCCAAACACTGCTTTGCCACTGCGTACCTGATAGCCAAATTCCACGTTTGTGGTTAAACCCGGCAGTTTATTGCGATCGCGTGGCACCCAGAACACAATGCAGTCGCTCATGTTCATGGCCGCCAATTCCCACTCCGGCAAATCTTCATATTGTGCCGGCGCAGTGGTAATGTCACGAAACTCAGGCACAAATATGATGCCATCATATCCGTATTCACGCAGTAGATCTATCGCATCGGGACGCCATGATGGGATGCCATCGGAACGACCGGACGGTCCGGCCAGAAAAAGCGCCTGACTTATAGATCTGGGTGTTGGGTCGTCGTAATATACGGTTTGCATTAGAGCTCCTTAAGAGCGTGTAAATTCTTCCTTGAGCATAGCCATACGCACCATATTGTGGTATTGACCGCGCCAGAGATACTCTTTTCTGAGGACACCTTCTTGTTTAAAGCCCAGTTTTTTGTAAATGTGCAAAGCCTTAGCATTACTGGCATAACACATAAGCCAGACCTTGTGAAGCTTAAGTTTCGCGAACGCATGTTTAACCAACAACGGCAAGATTTGTTGCGCGTAGCCCTTGTTCCACTCATTGCGTACGATAACCAGCGCTAAACGCCCGATTTTATTTTCCCAAGCGATTTGATTAACGGCACACTGACCGATATAAGCGCCATCGCTCTTTCTGAAAATCGAGAATGCGATGTTTATTTTACTTTTAATCAATTGACCCATGAATTTCAATTCATCAGCGCGCGAAAACTTTTTACCGAAATGTTGAAAATTACGCACAACCTCAGGATCATTAACCCAGGTCATTACAGAGTCAATATCTTTTAAAGTTATAGGTTTAAGAGTAAGTGAGGTTTTCATAATAGAAGTTTGTTAGAGCCAGCGTTTTAACTCGGCAATTTTCTTGCTGGTGAAGTGATAAAGTCGCGCCGGACGCTGGCGGCCAGCCGAAAAGAATTTATCGGTTTGCTCAATGAGACCAAGAGAAAGGTATTTTTTCAAGAAATTTCGTTTATCGAGTTTTAATCCGAGAATAATTTCGTAGGTTTTTTGTAATTGACTTAATGTAAACTGTTTTGGCAATAACGAATAGGCGATATTGGTGTATTCCAATTTGGCGCGCAGGCGCTTGAGTGCGTAGGCGATAATTGATTGGTGGTCGAAGGCGAGTTTGGGTAGATGTTTTAATGAATACAGCCCGGGCTCCTCAATTTGCTTATCATTTTTGAAGACGATGCTATTGCGTGGTGTAAGTGCAAAATAACCCACGCTTATAACCGGTCCGCGCGGATCGCGAAACATTTCATCGAATGTGTAGAGTTGTTCAAGATATACGTTTTGCAAACCGGCTTTATCAGCCAGTACGCGTAAAGCCGCATCCTCAAGTCGTTCATTGGGCTGTAAAAAACCGCCGGCCAGCGCTGGCAAACCCCGAAACGGCTCGTTACGGCGTTTTATAAGTAGAATTTTTAGCTCATTTTCTTCAATCGTAAAAACGACGGTATCAACCGTAACGCTATGTTGCCAATAATTATCTAATTTTTTTTGTGTCATAGATTTTTTATCCGTAGCCAGTGTCATTTTTCGGACTGCAGTTCAGTATCTCCTGCGGCTACTGACTGCGTATCTCTCAACCCTGAAAGTTTCGCTATGCGAAACACCAATCTTTCAGGGTTTCC
>CAYHYQ010000038.1:0-6568 GCA_964360715.1 uncultured Candidatus Saccharibacteria bacterium | reverse complement strand
CCTTGAATACAGCCATCTGCAGTACCATATGGCACGCCATCGCGTAAGGTGAATGAGTGCGTCATGGCTTCAAATGTTTGTTCGGCGATCTGTTCGCGTTTTACCGGATCGGCGATAAGTTTTTTAAAATCAGCCAGTTGTTGCATAAATTCAACGGCGGTTATATCCCCTTCTTTGCATATTGCGCAGGCGGCGAGCCACCAAGTTGTCGGTGAATCAGGATTCTTTTCCGCTATCTCGCGGCGTACTTGGAGTACAACTTCTTTTGAATAATTTGCGTGCAAACGCGCGGCCAACTCTTGTTTATCGCGTGGAATTAAATCGAGTGTTGATGCGATACCGGCGTCAAAACCAGCCGCTGTAACAGTGTCATACGGGATGCGCTCAACCAATGAAGCAGGTAATAAATTTATCGGCCATTGACCCAGAGTAGCTATACGCTGTGAATTATTGGCTATTATCCTACGAATATCTTCCAGTTCTAAAGTTGTGGTTTCCAATAATGGCTTAGGTTGTGATATCTCTGAGGGCATAGTAATTATTTAAATTAAGTGTAACATTTTGGCAATTTCGTGCATTATACCTGTATATCCGGATAGATAATATACAACCTATGAATGCTCATGAAGAACGGCTGGCGATAGAAAAAGCGCAATGCGGTGATCGGGTGGCTTTGGGTTTGCTTTGGGATGCCTTATCGCCCAAGCTTTTTGGTTATCTGGTAAATATCCTTAACAACAAGGAAACAGCTGAAGACATATTTCAAACTGTGTGGATTCATGCCGTCGCAGGCCTGCCTAATTTTAACTATCGTGGCCGGCCGTTCAGTGCTTGGCTTTTTGCCATCGCTCATAATGAGTGTCGGCAATACTGGCGCAAACAACAGCGTGAAGTGCCGCTTGAGCCGGCTATACACGATATTAGCGACCGTACCGGCAACATCGAGGATTCGATACTTGCTCAGCAGATTATCGTAAAACTTTCTGAAGATGATCAAGATTTGTTGCGTTTACGCTATATCGCCGATTTGCCTCTGCAAAACATTGCTCAACTTATGAAACTTAACTTTGTAACGGTTCGTGTCCGCGTGCACCGCGCTCTGGCGCGTGCCCGCATGCAGGCCGTTGCTATTCGCTCGCATGTTTAACACTAAAAAAACAATTGAAGATATTTTTGCCAAATGGGGTGTCGCCCAACGGCAAACACCGTTGCGTAATGATGTGCTGAAAAGCGAAATCATCGGGCATTTACAAACCACAGCGCCCGCGGCCGTGCCGGTTCGTCGCCCCTTGCCGCGACTCTCGCTTGCGTTCGCGATGCTAGCCGTTGTTGTCTTGGTTGCGCAACAACTTACACCACAATCGCCTACAGATTTGCCGACAGTATCAGTAAATAGTGAATACCCCGAATCAGCCGATGCCGGTATTGTCGAGAAGAGTGTCCAGTCGAATACTCTAGGCGTAGCAAGTAACTTTCGAGTACCTGACGTTTATCCTTCACGACCGGAAATACCTATCACTGATCCGCGTGAATTTCTGCGCACGGATTATCAAGCCAATATCCGGACACGACATGTGAATGATCTTGCCGGTACTATTCAGACAACGATTCGTGGTTTCAAAGGGCGCATTGACGGCAGTAATGTTTCAGACAAAAGCGCGTATATCAGTTTCGTGGTGCCGGCGGATTCGTTCGACACCTTCCGTATGCAGATTAAAAATCTCATACCCGCCCGCTTTATTGTCGAATCAACATCATCTACGAATATGTTGTCGCAGAAGCAGTCAATTGAACAATCACAAACCGATGTCAACAAGCAGCTGATCCAACTGCGCTCAGAACGTGCCACGCTGGTTGCTAATCATCAGCGCACGCTGGCGGAATTAAAAGATAATCTAAGCACGGCCATTGGTGAGATAGAGCGTTCAAAAATAACTAACCAGATTGCCGTTGAGAATATTACATATAATCGCGCACTGGCTAACGTAAATTCACGCATACAATATGCAAACGACACACTCGCTTCTCTGGCCAAACAGGATACGAATCTGATTGATACCGTGGCCACTGTGCGCGGTACAATTAATATGCAATGGATTAGTATCTGGGGCGTGCTCGACCTGTACTTCGGTGGCTATTGGTTGGTCATAATCCTAGTCGCGCTGGCTCTCGGTACTTATTTTCGGCATCGTTATCAGCAAAGTTTGGTTTTGTAATATAAAAAAGGTCCGTTTCGGACCTTTTTTATATTGTGTTACCCTTGCTGGATTAATTGTTTTTAATAAATTCAAAAACACTTTTTGAGATATTAGTTATAACTAAAGCCAGTTTATTCGCATCGCGACCGCGCGTCATGACACAAAGCAAATAAGGTTTTTGCGGGTAATAGATTATGCCGCAATCATGTAGTTCATTGCCGATTGGTGGGCTGACATGCGCGCCGAATTTATGTGCGACCGCAATATTTTCAGGTATGCCGGCGATAATACCGGTCTTAAATGTTGTTTTACTCAGCAATTGCAGGGCTTTTTCTGAATCATTCCTGTTTAAAATTGTTGAGTTATAAAGGGTTCTGAAAAACAAAGAATAGGTTTTAACCGAAATGCCGTAATATTTATCATCCGGCGTTTTAGCATCCGGTAATTCAATATCCAAATCTCCAAAAAGTTGATACAAAGTATCTCGATCCGCGTAATCTAGAAGCAGATCTTTAGCTACGTTATCGGAATCTATAATCATGGCTTCGATAAGTTGTTCGACGCTATAATTCCGCCCGGCCTTTAATTGTGATTTGGAATTTGAAAAATTATCCGAATCCGACTATGTAGAGCCGTCATAATATATTTTTCTGGTTAGAGTGTTCGGATTATGTTCATTTTGTTTTAAGTAAGCCATCATAATTGGTACTTTAAATAAACTTGCCGGGAAATATTCTGTATCTTCATGGAGTCCGGTCCAAGCACCCGTTTTAAGATCTCTAAAATAGAAAGAGACATCGTCAATAATGCCATCCTTCTTATAATCTGCCACTGTGTTTTCCAACTGTTTTCCTAAAGGTTTATAAGTCGAGAAATCTATTTTGTCATTATTAACGGCCAACAGCGGAAAAATAAATTTGTATTGATTGGACCCTATCCGCAGAGGTTGGTCATATTGATCTTTTGCTTTTATATAGTAAGCGCTTAAAAAACCGACCATAAAAACAACTAGCAAGGTAAAAATTTTAGCGGGTAACTTCATAGATTTATTGTCCTCAATTAATCAAATTAGTTCCTACAAAATTATACCAAATTTTTTTAGATCCTTTCTTAGGGTTTCAGAGTCAGTGAAAACAATCGGGTGAAAACCAACTTCCTTTGCAGAAATCAAACTTTCCGCGGTATCATCTATAAAAATACACTGATTGGCCCTACAGCCAAGTTCGTCAAAAAATAGCGCAAACGCCCTCGGGTCCGGTTTGCTGTAGCCGACCTCCGCCGAGATAACGATTGCATCAAAATGCTCAATGACTCCTTTCTTTATAAAAATACCTCTTGCGGTCAAATCATTGTTACTTAATATGCCGACTCTATAGCCGTTTTCACGTAGAGAATCAACGATTTCCAAAACATCCTTGTTGACATTTTTAGGTGGACGTGTTCGGAGGTACTCGATAAAGTCATCAAATCTTTCCGATCGATTAACTTCATTCAAAACTTTTTTCCAAAAATCATCTCTAGATATGAGGTTTTCGTTAATCAGTTTTTTATAGGCGGTGTAACCCTTTTTAAATTCCTGTAACGAGATTCCAAGCACCTCACTGGCCCTCCTATCAAAAACGGAGCCGGGTTGACCCTCAATGACACCACCAAAATCAAAACCTATTGCTGTAATTTTTTTCATTTGCTGTGCCTCCTGGAAAAAGTCCGCACCTACTTCCGCGAAAATCCTCAGGAAGATAACTATTAAAAAGGTGCGTCTCCGCCCATCGCCCTCGACTCTCGGTGCTTATTTACGGCATCGTTATCAGCAAAGTTTGGTTTCAGCGCGTGACCGGTATAATTTTACAATATTTTTCTTCTTAATAAAACAGCATTGATCGCCACGATCACGGTCGAGAGTGACATAAGAATCGCGGCAACGGCCGGCTGGAGGATAATGCCTTTTGATGCCAATACACCAGCGGCAAGCGGTAAAGCGATGATGTTATAGCCAGCGGCCCACCAGAGATTTTGGATCATTTTTGCGTAGGTAAGGCGCGAGAGGCGAATGATCTTGGCAATATCTCGCGGATCATTGCGCATCAGGATGATACCTGCCGACTCGATCGCCACGTTGGTTCCCGCGCCGATGGCAATACCCACATCAGCTTGCGTAAGTGCGGGCGCATCATTGATACCATCGCCGACAAAGGCAACGCGCTGGTATTGCTTCACAATGTCTGCCTTTTTCCCCGGCATCACTCGCGAATGATATTCATCAATTCCCAATTCTTGCGCGACTTGTTTTGCAACTTCCTCCGAGTCACCCGTAACCATAACGAGTTTGAGGTCCATTGCCTTGAGCTGTGCCAAAGCTTCTTTTGCTTCGGGCCTGATTTTGTCGGCTACTTGTATGGTGCCAATTTGTTTTCCATCAACTTCCACTATAATATCCGATCCGCCGCGATGTCCGACAAAAACTTTTTTGCCGTCTACTTCCGCTTCTCCGCCCACGCCGGGAATGCGTTTGAAATTTTTTGCTTCCGAAATCGCGGAGCCACGTTTTTTTGCTTCTGCAACAATCCCAAGTGCGATAGGATGTTCCGAATGCGCGTCCACCGATGCGGCGAGCGCGAGCGTTTCATCAGACGAAAAGGATGTTACACCAAACGCGCCTTCGGTGAGTGTCCCCGTTTTATCAAACAGCACAACGTCTATATTGCGCGCCGCTTCCAGCGCGAGGCGTTGTTTGACCAAAAAACCATTGCGTGCCGCCATGGTCGTGGAAATTGAAGCAACCAGCGGTACCGCAAGCCCCAGCGCGTGCGGACACGCGATTACCAACACCGCAACGAGACGTTCAAAAGCCGTGCCGATACCGGAAGACAAATACCAAACGACAAACGTGATCGCCCCGGCACCAAGTGCGACAAACGTGAGATAGAGCGCCGCGCGATCAGAGAGCATTTGCAAACGCGACTTTGACGCCTGTGCCTCCCGCACCAAACGCATGACACCGGCCAGAAACGTCTTTTCGCCGACTTCACTTACTTTTATTTTTAAATTTCCATCGCCATTGATGGTACCGGCAATGACCTTGGTATCTTTTGATTTTGCCACTGGTGCAGACTCCCCTGTCACCATAGATTCGTTGACATCAGATAATCCATCAATAACCATACCATCTACAGGAATTCGTCCACCGGGCCGCACAACTACAACGTCGCCTGATTTTAATTCTGAAAGGGAAACGGTTCTACCATCGGCTAGTTCCGCTTTGTCTGGTAGCAGTTTTGAAAGCTCTTTGAGAGCCCCTTGCGCACCTGACACTGCCCGCATCTCGATCCAATGTCCGAGAAGCATAATTGTGATCAGCGTCGTAAGTTCCCAATATAATGTCATGCCAATACCACTCACTGTCACATAAATGCTATACGAATACGCTGCGGTAATCGCAATCGCAATCAGTGTCATCATGCCGGGAAGTCGCGCGCGAATTTCACGGTATGCGCTTGCCAAAAATATCCAACCGCAATACCAGAATACGATTGATCCCAACACAAACGTCAGGTATTTTTCATCTCTGAAAATCACCACCGGAATCGTCAGCACCAAACTAATCCAAAACTTCGTCAAAAACGACTCGGTTTTATGGCCTGAATGTTTATCGTGATCTGCATGCTCTTTGGCATTTGATTTTTGAGCTTTGGATTTTACCAAAGACATGCCGCACTCCGGGCACATCCCCGGCGTTTCTTGCTGAATATTCGGATGCATGGGGCAGGTGTAGGTCATAGTGTTGTGTTGTTTGATAAAGATTTTTTAAAATACCACAATAGCAATGTAGGAATTAACAACACTAGGCTGTCAGTCAATAGATGGTAAATTTCACCCTCTCTAAAAAAACCGACAATAGTCATAACTATTGCATGAACTATATTAGCCCCTATAGTAAAGTCTATGAACGAGAGGTGTTTCTCTGGATTACGCGCCGCTTTCCACAAGAATATTCCCCAGACAAAATATATTGCTGTAAACATTGCCTCGTAATCCCACCTGTAATCGCTACCTCTCATGGTATTTTGGAAAATACTGCTTGGATCGTCCAGAGTCACAAGCGTTGCAACAAAAATGAACGACAAATACCAGAATATAAGCGCCAACAATCTCAGCAAAAGAGATGGTATATTTTTATTCATGATTTCTTAGCTTTAACGCTTTTCCGGCTTTCCGGTTTTATAAGATAATTCTCTTTTGAAACCACACTTCTTCCGATTTCTTTTTCAACTTTTCTTCTCGCCACTCCGGCGACGCCGCCACCCCTTTTCGCAATGCTTTTGTTTTTCTGAAATGTATCGGGAATTTCCTTTTGCGATATTTCCGTGGTG
>CAYHYQ010000037.1:0-6573 GCA_964360715.1 uncultured Candidatus Saccharibacteria bacterium | reverse complement strand
TGGCATTTTGGCCTCACCTAGCATCGAACCCGAAAAACAAAAAATACCGATTACCGGCATATACGCATGGATACTAAAGCGATTCTCTTAGATTCGGCGGGCGAGGAGTAGAAAAACAATTGTTTTAAGACCGGTATTAATGACACGACTGACAATAAGTCCCAGTAGGCCGTATTGGATACCGAGAACCAATGCCAATGCGATCTGTGTTGCACTGGCAAATATCTGAATCATATATAATTCTTTAATCATACCCTTGGCTTCAAATGTCGTTAATATAATGCCGTTTGGTAGCGTCAAAAATGTTAGTGAATATAATTGCGAAAGACCAACCATATTAACATAGTTTGGGAATAGTAACTGATAAAAATATGGCGCTGCTACGATGAAAGCACCGACAATAATAGCCCCCAATAGCCATAATTTAAGCCAGACAGCGTAGACATTGGCACGAATATGTTCGCGCGGTGCGGCGGCAAGTTTCGGGAATGCAAGATGGATAATCGGGTTGGTAATCAGATCAAGCTTATCGCTGGGCAAAGTGGCGAAAGAATAATTAGCCAGCGCGACAGGCCCGATAAAAGTATATGAAATAAATGCATCAATTTGATTGGCGATGGCACTGATAAAATTAGAGAATACGAGTTTACGGACATAGGGTATGGCGGTCACATCAATACTGCCTGTCGGTGGAAAATTCTTCAACGTGCGGTGAAATATAATACCTTGTATGATTGTGTTACCGATAGTCAATACGACCGCAATTGGTAATAAATGCGGCCACAAAAACATGGTGCCGACCATAACCACGGCGTAACTAAGTTGACCGACAATGGCATAGCCCGAAGAAACGTTAAATTCTTTTTTACCGGAAAGATACGCGGCATAAAGTTTATAAGATTCAAGCAAGGGGATACACAGGGCGCCGATGATAAAAGCAATTAGGCCAACCGTCGGCAGATCGCGCGCGACATGATAATACGTACCCATGGCGATGAGCGCGATAGCGGCCAAAACGCCCCAGCGCCGTTTTTCAGCCACGACCGGACCCAATGTATTGCCAAAGCCCTGTGCGACAGCGCGTTGTAGCGCGGTGAACAAGCCCGGCAGGGTTAAGATACTGACAAGGCCCAAACCGGAACTCAATAGCCGATAGTGACCGTAAGTTTCTTTGCTGATGAAATGCGCGAATGCCAATGACAGCGCGAGCGCAACCCCGGCCGAGACGATATTTGAAGAAAACATTATCGAACCGTATTTAGCCAAATAAATATTATCGGTCTTGGTATACCGTTGTAGGTCAATAAGTTTTTGTTTCAGCCAATTTTTCATTCTGTAATTCCTGTTACAAGTCGTGGCAATGTATCTTTACCTCTCGGTAAAATTATATGCACATGCACAGTGCGTAATGTACCTTGTGCGAGACCATTTATAGCGACTCTAAAATGTTCGGACTCGAAAGCATTTTTTAAAGCGTGTTGCAAACCGATACCAAGTATTTCTTGGCGCTCAGTCATTGTTAGTTCAGGGTCACTCAAAACATGAGCAATACGGTGGCTACCTTCACGTACAGCGCTTTCAGCACTGTCAATAATCTCATATTGTTTGCCAGTTGATAATTTACCAGTTTCGTATATCATGTTTTAGAAGTAGCCCAAAGTACGTAAGCGTTTCATTATAACTTCACGCCCTTTCGCGCGGCCACTGCGTTCGCCACCTTCTTTTGTGCCCGGTTTAGTAAATTCTTTTTCACCTAATGAGCGATATCCTTTATCATAGAGAGCGATGTATGGAACTTTTAATTTTTTTGTGTAAGCCCATATATCTTTTTCATGCCACGGTAACAATGGATGAATGCGCACATGATCTTTGCGTGGCGATAAATATTTTTCAGCGATACGTTCGGCATGCTCATCCCAGCGAATACCAATGACGATTGCCGGCAGTTTATATTTTTTCACAGCTCGTTTGAGTAAAATGATTTTATATAAACTGGCCAGTACGACACGTTCCGATTTTTTCTTCAGGGCGTTATATTTTGCCATTTCCTTTGGTGTTGTACGTTCGCGGATTAGATTTATATTCCACTGTTTTTTCATTTTTTCTATAAAATCATATACATCCTGAAAATCGAGTTGGGTATCTATATACACTGTTGGTAAATTACTAACAATCCTATTGCCCAGTGTACGGCGCATTATATCCATCAAAACGGTCGAGTCCTTACCGCCTGTCCAAAATATACATAACTTATTACCGTAGAGTTTATATGCCCCTTTAACAGCGCGTTTGGCATCGGCAATTTTTTGCACAAGCGTTTTCGGCACGGATTTCGGCTCAAGTGATGGATAGTTTTTTGCAAGTAATGTTTTTTTCATGGTGTTTCTTTAATTATTTTTAGAGATAGTGTAATTTTTCTAAATGCTGAATCACGGAATCAATCGGGGCGCCGCGACGCTGATTCATTATGAATTGACCCTGTTGCGCAATTGTGCGTAGTGTTTTAAGGATAAGTACCGGATCCTGTCCCACCGCTGTTTCTGACGATAGCACGAGGCCGCTGACACCGTCCAAAACCGTATTCACAATATCGTTGACTTCACCGCGTGTCGGTTTGTTTTTCGTGATCATATTTTCGAGCAGATGCGTAGCCACAAATACCGGTATTTTTGCCGCAATGCATTTACGGACAATGAATTTTTGCACCAACGGTATTTTTTCCCAACCAATCTCTGTACCCAGATCGTTACGGTCAATTAGTATCGCATCACTTATTTTTAACAAGCCATCTAAGTTGCTTATAGCCGCCCGCGTTTCAATTTTTGAAGAGACACGTATTTTTTTGCCGACAAACGTACGTGCTTCGGCGACATCGGTTGCATCGTGCACATATGAAAGTGATATTTCAGTCATACCGTATTTTTTGCCTTCCTCAATAACAACGCGATCGCGTTCAGTAAGCATTGTGGGCGGGCGAAATTTTCGATTGAGACGTATATTTTTAAAAACGCCCAATGTGCCTCCGCGCCGTATAGTGGCTGTAAACTGAGTTTTGCTACGTGGAATTGTCAGTACCTCAAGCTCAACCGCATTGTCATCTACAAAAATACGGTCACCTTTTTTGAGAAAGGGTATGATTTCTGGTCGGCTGACAAGTAATGCCGCCGGCGCCTCGCTCGCAACGGTGACACTACTACCGGCGGTGAAGGCGGTCGCAGTGCCATCAGCAGTACCGATACGGGTTTCCTTGCCTTGGGTATCGATGATAAGTGGTGTATTCTTTGAAGCTTTGCGCACGAGCTTCATTAGCATGATTGCCGTGTCTGCCGGTGTGTGGCTCAGATTTATTCGTAACGCGCTGGCACCTGCTTTCACTAGGCCACGCAAAATCGGCAATGAATTCGATTTCGGCCCGATCGTACATATATAAGAGAGAGTATCTTTTTTTGAAGTGGACATGATTAGATAATTGGTTTTTCAGGTAACGATGTATATTCTTGTATGCCAAGTATTTTCAGAATTGTGGGTGCAACTTGGTAGATACTGAATGGTCCCGATTGTTTTTTCTGTCTTTTTTTGCAAGGAGCGATAATCATACTGCCTGCCGTTGCGTGGCCGGCATCATCAATACCGTGACCTGCGCCAGTCGTTGCTATGTCAGCATTGCCGACGGTTGTTGAAACGCCATAACGTAGATTGTCAAAATAGACGATCAAATCCGGCGCTTCCGGATCGTATCGGCGATAAATTTGTCGCGTGTTAAATACTTTTGTTTCCAACTTTTTGTTATTTGCTCCGTGTAATACAATAAGCTTCTTGCCAATTTCTTCTGCAAGTCGAGCATTATTTTTCTTACCGTAAAGAAATATACGTCCCTGATAGCCACCACTGGCCATAGCCATCGTCTTTTTCCAATCAATCATAGCATCACGCAGGCGTTGAGGTTCTTTTGCTGTTGCGAGTACTCCTGGTTTCAAAGTCAGATATCCTTCACGAATAAGCCAATCATTCAGATTAATTTGACCGTCCATACGATCCATACCGTGATCCGATACAATAAGGGTAATTGTATTTTTGCCGGCAAGTTTTATAAGTTTAGCCAGTTCCGTGTCGAGAAATTTATAAAACTTTAGCACTTCTGTGCCATACGGTGACTTTTTATAATGCGCATGATTCAGATCTATATATTTCCAAAGAATATGATGCAGGCGATCAGTACCAATAATAACCATATTGAATAAATCCCAATCTTTTGACTTCATGAGATGTTTTGCGACGGCGATGTGCTGATGTGTTAAACGATATGTCTCGGCTATAATTGTTTTTAGATCGTTCTCTTTAGCACCGGTTTCAGGAAAAGGAATATCAAAGAGATAATCACCACCGGCAATTTCTTTAATCTCTTGCAGATGCGTTGCGGGATATATACTTTTCGTATTAAACGCAGGTGTCAAAAAATCAGTAATCATAACTCCGTTTATTTTTCGTGCCGGATAAGTGAGTGGTACGTTTAAAACGACTGAACGCTTGCCGTGTGCCGTTAAAATATCCCAAAGCATGGGCACTCTTACGTTTGTCGAATCAACGATGACTGGCGGTTTACCAGGTTGAGGTCGCAGTGTATAACCGTGGATACCGGTTTCGCCGGGATCACGACCGCTATTAAGTGATGTCCATGCAACCGATGACAGCGGCGGTACGGTTGAATGTAACTCACCCGATACACCATATTTTATTAAACCTGCTAATGTAGGAAGCTCTTTTTTGTATTGTTTGAAAACAAGTTGCGGTGGTAGACCGTCAATGCCGAAAACAAAAACACGTGATTTGGTCAGTATTGAGGACTTCATTGGTTTAGAGATAGCCAAGAGCGCGGAGGCGTTCTTTTATTTTGTCCTCGTCGACCAGTAGAGATTTGCCTGTATTTTCTACTAATATTTCACGCAAGACAAAAGCCACAAACGATGATGTTGAAGGAAAACCCGTGTTTTTGATAAGTTTTTTTACCTTATCATTTAACGGTTGGGGTATCGAAACAGTGGTATATTTCATAACCTTATAATTATAGGCAATTACAGAAGTAAGTCAAGCGCAAAATGGCAGGTTTGTTTGTAAGCATAACGCCGACCGGCTTACGAGTTAGCACGGGGTCTTTTGATGACGGAAACACCTTTGTGCTGGACGACTTCGGTGGCGCAGATATTGGCAAAAACAATTGATTTTTTAATATCGCCGGTTTCCGCATAGCGGACAATAAGGGCCGCAAAGAAGCTGTCGCCGGCGCCGGTTGAGTCCTTTACTTCAATTTTTTCTGTGGGGTATAAAGTATTATTAAATTCAGCGCCGCTTTCCGCTTTGGTAAAAATTATTTTTTGTTTGAGATGTTTGGAAAGCGGCAGTGAGCGCTTGTATTCTTTTTCATTGATTTTTATAAAAGTTGATTTATTCAAAAAATCACCGACTGGTTTTTTAGTGTCCACAAAGACGCAAGTATGATGCGCGCATATATACCGGATGTCATCTTCGGTCAAAAAACCCTTATTGTAATCGGAGATGGCTATAAGATCGTATTTCTGCAGAGGAAGTTTTTTGACATTGATAATTGTTATCTGAGGGTTTGTATCTACCCGCAAAAAACAATGGTTCGTTTTTTCATGCATGTAGCGGATTTTGGTGATCTTGCGCCAGTTTTTGTTTGTGATAATATCGCACGATTTGCAGAGCGCTTTGATGTTTCTTTCGACATTCTTGGCCATGCCCGGATTACGTGTCTGTTTAATAATTTGCAACACCGGCACCGGTAGATCGGGCGCGAGGCGCGTGGTGTCGCAATACACAAAAATATCCTGACAACTCTCACCTATGATGAGTATCTTTTTCTTCATGCAATCGTAATGCTGGGCGGCAAGTGTAATTCTTCAAATGTCAAAGTATGGTTGATGGCTGGTTTATTTAGCACGCGTAACACGGCATTGGCAACATCCACTTTGGTGGGGTAGTACGATTCAGTCAGAGCAGTTGAAGTCGGGCAGGGCACATTTGGGCATGTGAGTGATACGGGTACATCTTTCAAATGAAGCGATTTTTGTTGGGCTACTTTGGCGATAACTTCGGAGCCGACGTTAAATGCTTCATTGGTGGTATCAACACACAAGAGTCGTCCGGTTTTGCGCACGGAGGCAAAAATTGTTTCGTAATCAATCGGATTAATCGAAACGAGGTCTATCAGCTCGATATCGGTTTGGCTTTGCATCAACTCTGTGGCCTGGAGGGCGGCGATAAAACCGTCGCCGTAAGCCACAACCGTTATGGTATCGCCTTTTTTAACGATCTGGGCTTTGTCGAGCGGCTCGCTGTAGAGTTCATCGGGCACCTCTTGCTTCATCGGAAAGAGCCAGCGTGGCTCAAGAATAATAACCGGGTTTTTGTCGCGGAGAGCGGAGACCAAAAGTCCCTTAGCCATACGGGGTGTTGATGGGATAACCACTTTCAAACCGAGTACATTGCCGAACAACGGATACAATGCTTGCGTATGTTGTGGGCCATTGCCCCATTGTCGTCCGATGTTGATAC
>CAYHYQ010000036.1:0-7110 GCA_964360715.1 uncultured Candidatus Saccharibacteria bacterium | reverse complement strand
GTTAAATTAATCGCTCCGATCGCCATGGAAGAGAAACAACGGTTTGCTATCCGCGAGGGTGGAAAGACCGTCGGCGCCGGTGTGGTTACCAAAGTTATAGCCTAACCGTTGACGGGGTCCGACTATATCGGACCCCGTTGCGCGTCTAGCTCTTTCATCCATCATGGCCGTTAAAAAAGAAAAAAAGCCGGAAGCCAGCCAGCGCATCCGCATTAAGCTGAAAGCGTACGATAACAAAGTTATTGATAAGGCGACGAAGCAGATTGTTGAAACGATTGAGCGTAACGGCGGTACCGTTACAGGGCCTGTGCCGTTGCCGACGGAAAAACATATTTATACCGTCAACCGTTCCAGCTTCATTGATAAGAATTCACGCGAGCAGTTTGAGATGCGGGTGCATAAGCGCTTAATTGATATCCCAACATATACGCCCAAAATTATAGATGCGCTGATGAATCTTAATTTGCCGGCCGGCGTGGATATTGAGTTAAAGATGTAAGCAGGGGTGCAGTACAACGAGTAAAACTATGTCTCCTAATAACGTTTTCCCGTAATGCATTAAAAAGGCACAGTAACCCAAAGGTTGCATTCGTGCCGGGCGACCGGTATTTCATTTTCAAAAATAATCCATGTTCATCATCGGCAAAAAAATAAGCATGACACAGATATTTCAGGACGACGGTACGGTCGTTCCGGTTACGATTGTTGCTGTTGAACCAATGATTGTCACCGGTGTTAAAACCAAAGAAATTGCCGGTTACGATGCCGTGCAATATGGTTACGGCACTGCTAAAAACGCGGGCAAGCGTCTGGTGGGCGCGGCCAAAGGGCTCTCTTTTACACCACGAAACTATAAAGAACAGCGCGGTACGTCATCGGCAAACCGTGGTGATCTTATTACGCTCGACGAGGTAAAAGTTGGCGATATGGTTAAAGTTGTCGCTACATCGAAGGCCAAGGGTTTTCAAGGGGCTATGAAGCGCCACGGTTTTCATGGTTTACCCTCGAGCCACGGTCATAAAGCCGTAAAACGTCATGTTGGTTCAATTGGTCAGCGTTTTCCACAGCACACGCTGAAGGGTATGCGTATGGCCGGTCGCATGGGCGGTGAGCGCACAACGGTGCGCGGTCTCAAAATAATGGCCGTGGATAGCGCAACAAGCCGCATTGCGATCAAAGGTGCGTTGCCGGGCCGTAATGGAAGCCAAGTTGTTATTACTACTTTATAAACATGGACGCTAAGGTATACACACAATCGGGTGATGTCGTCGGTACAATCGGTTTAAGCGACCGTATTTTTAATGCGACAATAAAAGTAAAAGTTTTACGCGAGGCCGTATTGGCTCAAGAGGCAAATTCGCGACAAGTCACGGCGCATACCAAAGGTCGCGGCGAAGTACGGGGTGGCGGTAAAAAGCCCTGGCGCCAAAAAGGTACCGGCCGCGCGCGTCACGCGTCTATTCGTTCGCCGATTTGGAAGGGCGGCGGTGTCGCGCATGGTCCGAAAAAAGAACGCAATTTTTCCGTAAAGATAAATAAGAAATTCAAGCGCGCCGCTTTGCACATGGCGTTGTCATCAAAGGTGCGTGATAACGAATTTGCCATTTTGGATGCGCTCGCGCTGACTGAAATAAAAACTCGCTTGGCCGCCGCCGCGCTCAAAACATTCGTTAAAGTGTTGCCGGCATACCGTTCATCCAAAAAAGGGGCCGATTCCATACTCTTCGTCGTACCGCAAAGTGAGGCGACCATACCGCGTGTCCTGCACAATATACCGCGCGTGACTACGATTGCCGCCGGGAGTTTGAATGTACGCGATATTTTGACCAATAAATATCTGGTCATCTTCAAGGACGCGGTGCCGTTTATCGAAACAACATATAAATAAAAACCCATGGCACTTTTTGGACGTAAAACAAAAAAAGAAGAAACAAAAAAAATCCGCCGCTACGTCGGTAGTTTCGGAACAAATAGCACCGACGGGTGCGATACCAATTTTCGATGATGCCGCGGCATACGGGATTATTTTACGACCATACATCACTGAAAAATCAACTCAAATGAACACGCAGGGCAAATACATGTTTGTGATCACCAAGAATGCGACGAAGCCGGCTATTCGCACTGCCATCGAGAAATTGTATAAGGTAAATATTACTGGCGTGCATGTGATTACCGGTAAATCAAAACAGCGTCAGATTGGTATGCGGCGCGGTATCAAGCCGGCTATTCGTAAGGCCATTGTTACACTGCGCACCGGTCAAACCATAGACACTAACACTAATTCATAACATGCCTAAGATTTATAAGCCGACAACTCCCAGCCGCCGCCACATGACCGGATACGATTTTTCGAATCTGACTGGCGTGACGCCACTCAAGCGTTTGACTCGCGGTTTTAAGCGTGATGTCGGTCGTAATAATCAGGGTCGCATCACGACGCGCCATCACGGTGGCGGTGTGAAACGTGTTTACCGCTTAGTGGATTTTCAACAGGAAAAATTAAACATCCCGGCGAAAGTTTTTTCGATTGAATATGATCCGAATCGTACTTCACGCATCGCCCAGGTGAACTATCGTGATGGCGCGAAGCGTTATATTTTAGCGCCGGAAGGATTGAAAGTCGGCATGACCGTTATTGTTTCCGAACGGGCGTCGTTGGAACCGGGTAACCGCTTGCAATTAAAAAATATTCCGCAAGGTACCGAAGTGCATAATATTGAGATGCAACCGGGTAAAGGTGGACAGGCAGTGCGTTCGGCTGGGAGCGCGGCGACGGTGCTGGCCCATGAGGGTGGTTACGTGCAGATAGTGATGCCATCTTCCGAAGTGCGTCGTATCCATGGTACGGCCATGGCATCCATTGGGCGCCTATCAAATGCCGAGCACATTTTTATTAACATTGGTAAGGCCGGGCGCAATCGCCTTAAGGGTATCCGACCGTCAGTGCGCGGTAGCGCCATGAATCCGGTTGATCACCCGCACGGTGGCGGTGAAGGTCGTCAGCCGATTGGTATGCCTCATCCTAAAACGCCCTGGGGTAAGCCGGCATTAGGCGTTAAGACGCGCAACCGTAAGAAGCGTTCAAATATATTCGTTATGCGTCGCCGTAAGAAATAATTGCCAATGCGTTGCCCATGTGTATAATTGTTTGACACCAAAACCATGTCACGATCATCCAAAAAAGGCCTTTATATAGACGAACGACTCCTGAGTAAGGTGTCTAAGTTAAAGGCGGGTGATAAGACCATCATCAAAACATGGGCGCGAGCTTCTACGATAGTACCGCAAATGGTCGGCTTTACATTCGGTGTCCATAACGGGCGTACACATGTGAGTGTGTTCGTAACCGAAGATATGGTTGGTCACAAACTTGGGGAGTTTTCACTGACGCGCAAGTTTAGTCGTCATGGTGGCAAGATGCAACGTGAAATTGAAGCGGCCGCGAAGCAACGTGAGTTGGATGCCGCGAAAGCCGCCAAAACAACCGATGCACCGGCAGATGATTCCAAGAAGAAATAATTTTAAATCATGAACGTTACCGCAACATTACGAAACCTGCGTATCTCACCCCGTAAAGTACGGCTGGTTTCGTGTGCAGTGAAAGGCATGGATGCCTTGCGTGCCCGCCACCAACTGGCATATGTCGCGAAACGCTCAGCCATACCGATGACAAAATTGCTTGATTCAGCCATGGCCAACGCCAAACAAAATTGGGGCATGGTCAAAGAAAATTTGTATATTAAAGATGTTATTGTGAATGAAGGTATGAAGTTGAAGCGTGGCCGACCGAAGGGTTTCGGTTCGGTCTCACCAATCGAAAAGAAAACCTCGCACATTACGATTGTGCTTGCCGAACGCGTACCGGGTATGCGTGTTGCGGCCAATGAAAAGAATGTTGCGAATGAGTCGGAAATTGTCGCGGCAAAAAATGTTGCGGTGACCGTGAAAAAACCAATGGTTCCAGATAAAGAAAAAAATGTGCCTAAAGCGACATCTACCCGCACCGTGCGTAAAATATTTCAACGTAAAACCGTTTAATCATGGGTCATAAAATATCTCCAATTTCATTCCGGCTGGTAATTAACAAAGCGTGGCGCTCACGCTGGTTTAGCGATAAGCGCTACCATGAGTTTTTAGCGGAAGATGTTGCTGTCCGAGCATTTCTGGACAAGAAGTTGCGCAATATGAGCGTTGACCGTATTGAAATCGAGCGCAGTCCCGATCAGGTCTCAATCATAATCTCCACCGCGCGCCCCGGTTTGATTATCGGCCGCGGCGGGACGGGTATTGAGGATTTGAAAAAGACGATTATACGTTTGATTAAGCGCAAAACCGCCGTGCGCGTTGATGTGCAGGAATATAAAAATCCGGAAGGTTCGGCAAAAATTATGGCCGAATCAATGGTTGAACAAATTGAGAAGCGCATTCAGTATCGCCGCGTTTTAAAACAAACATTAGCCAAGATTGGTGGCAATCGCGCGGTAAAAGGCGCCAAAATAATGCTCTCCGGCCGCTTGGATGGCAAAGATATTGCGCGAACCGAACAAATGGCGTATGGTAATTTGCCCCTGCAAACACTGCGGGCCGATATAGATTTTGCGCGGGCGACGGCTTTTACGACCTATGGCACTGTCGGTATCAAAGTGTGGATTAACAAAGGTATGAAATTTTAAACCATGTTGCAACCGAAACGCATAAAACATCGCAAAGTTCACCGCCGTCGGCCGGCGGCTGTGGCGGCGCGCGGTCATTACTTGAGTTTCGGCAGTTTTGGTTTAAAAGCCACGGAATCCTCGTGGTTAAGGGGTAATCAGATCGAATCGTCACGTCGAGCAATTACGCATTTTATTCAACGCGGCGGCAAATTATGGATTCGCGTATTTCCCGACCAACCGCGCACGCAGAAAGGCGCCGAAGTCGGTATGGGCGGTGGCGCCGGTTCATTATCGCATTTTGTCGCGCCCGTCGAAGCCGGGCGCATCTTGTTTGAACTTGACGGTATTGCCGAATCGGCCGCCCGCGACGCTTTTCGCTTGGCCGCCCATAAATTACCGATTAAGACAAAATTTATAAAACGCTAATCATGAAATATTCCGAGCTACAATCATCTAATCGCGCGACACTGCTCAAACAGCTCGAAGAGTCGCGCAAAACGCTGGGCAAGTTGCGGTTTCAATTGGCAAATCGCACATTGAAGAATCACAGTCAGATTAAGCTGGTACGCAAAGACGTGGCACGTGTCTTAACGAAACTGCGGTCTCAGAATACCTAATACCATGACTATCCCATCATCACATGTACGTACGCTGAAAGGCATCGTCGTTTCTGACAAGATGCAGAAGACGGTTGTCGTTGAAGTGACACGTTTAACCAAAAATCAAAAGTACAAGAAGTACTATAAGGTTTCGCGTCGCTTTCAGGCACATGATGAAAAAGGCGAGTATCACGTCGGCGATGTCGTTATGATTGCCGCCAGCCGACCGTTGTCGCGCACTAAGCGTTTTATCGTAACCGGCAAGGTTGCCAAGAAATCGTAAAACACTAACATGATTCAACTTCGATCCATCGTAACTGTGGCAGATAATAGCGGCGCCAAGCGCGTCGGTATCATTAAAGTTCTTGGCGGTTCACGTCGCCGCTATGCGCAATTAGGCGATATTGTCGTTGGTTCGGTAAAGATCGCCGAGCCGCGCAAGGCCGTAAAGAAAAAAGATGTTATCAAAGGCGTGGTTGTGCGCCAGCGCAATAATTATCGTCGCAAAGACGGCACGTACATTCGTTTTGATGAAAATGCAATCGTGATTTTAGACGGCAAAGAACCGAAGGGTGGTCGTGTCTTCGGCCCGATTCCGCGCGAAATCAAAGAACACGGTTTCGATACCATTGCCAGCTTAGCCCAAGAAATCGTTTAAATCATGACACTTTCTATTAGAAAAAATGATACTATCATCGTGATCTCGGGCAAAGATCGCGGTACGAAAGGTAAAGTTTTGCGCGTGCTACCAACAACGCGCCAGATTGTTGTTGAAGGCGTGCGTTTAGCAAAACGCCATCAACGGCCGCGCACACAAGGCCAAAAAGGTCAGATTATTTCGCGCGAAATGCCATTTTCAGTGGCCAATGTGCAGTTGCTTTGTCCGCAGTGCGGTAAGCAAACCCGTATCGGCTATCAGATAACCGGCGATGTAAAAACACGCGTCTGTCGCAAGTGTAAAAGTCCTGTTAATTAATTTTATATTATCATGAAACCGCGCACGCCCCGCTTACTCGAAAAATATCGCACTGAAATAGCACCCGCTTTGCGGAAGCAATTTGGCTATAAAAATAGCATGGCCGTGCCGCGAATTATGAAAGTTGTCGTAAATGTCGGTGTTGGTCGCATGGCGAAAGACACTAAATTCATCGAAAAAGTCGAACACGATATTATGCATATTACCGGCCAAAAACCTTCACGCCGCGTGGCTACAAAATCAATTGCCGGTTTTAAACTACGTGAAGGTATGCAGGTCGGTGTCGCGGTAACCTTGCGCGCCACGCGAATGTATGATTTTATAGATAGACTCATTGCCGTTGCTTTGCCACGGGCACGTGATTTCCATGGCCTTAAACCGACATCAATTGATGCGACGGGCAATTTGAATATGGGTATCCGCGAACAAAACATTTTTCCGGAAGTGACGTATGAATCCCTGAAAGATATCTTTAGTTTACAAGTCACAATTACGACAACGGCCAAGACACGAAAAGAAGGCGAAGCCCTGTTTCGTTTGCTCGGTTTTCCGCTCGCTGTATAAACCATGGCAAAAAAATCTACCATTGCCCGTTCGAATAAGAAGCCGAAGTTTTCCAGCCGTATCGTGCGGCGCTGTTTCATGTGTGGTCGTAAACGCGCGTTTATGCGTCGCTTCGGCTTGTGTCGTATCCACTTCCGCGAACTTGCCAGCGACGGTCTACTGCCGGGTATTCAAAAAGCCAGTTGGTAATCTATATTTTCATGAGTCCAATCGCAAACATGCTTATCAAACTCAAGAACGCCCAGAACGCCGGCCATCCGACGGTCATGATGCCGTTCTCGAAATTTACGTTTGAAGTTGCCAAGGTTTTAAA
>CAYHYQ010000035.1:6053-7612 GCA_964360715.1 uncultured Candidatus Saccharibacteria bacterium | reverse complement strand
AAGAGCCGGGGTGCGTTAAGCAGAGAGACCGCTCACCGTCCGAGCGGTCTTCTTTTTTTATACCTCAACATATATAAAATTCGAAATACATACATGATTAAAATATCATAGACACAATCTAGCGAAAAAAAAAGCCGAATTAATTCGGCTAACTCTATCTATTTTACCTCTTCTACTCTTACAATTCCGATTACGGGTAATTCTCCCCATACCTCATAATCGGAATTAGTACCAAAAAAACAAGGATGTTCTAGCTTATTGCCATGTTTATCGGTTGTATCTACGGCCATCTGAGTAAGATCAAGAGCAATTCCATTAGGAAGTATGACAACCTTATTACGCTTGTCATCAAAATCAGATTTTCTAACCCGATATTTTTTATATCTGTAAAATAACTCTATGAATTCACTTTCTTGCTGAGGAATACCACTAGCCATAATTCACCTCCATGAATGATACTACATGTAAAAGACCACCTGTCAAATCCTTAATGTTTGATGGATAATACGTATAATAAAAACTATTGCTAGCGTTTATTAGTTGGTGGTTCGCGGGCGCATCAACGGAAAAAATACTGTTTCACGTACGGGCTTATCCAACAGAAAAGCGAAGAGGCGTTCTGACATACCGAAACCGGCGGTCGGCGGCATGCCATATTCAAGCACTTCAACGAAATCTTCATCCATGCGCTGGGCTTCGGCATCACCGGCGGCCCGCAATTGCATCTGTTGTTCAAAACGCTGGCGCTGGTCAAGCGCGTCGTTTAATTCCGAAAAACCTTTGCCTAGTTCACTGCCACAAGCCACCACCTGAAAACGCTCGACACGCTTACGGTCTTTCGGCCAGCGTTTAGCCAAGGGTTCAACATCAACCGGTGGCAAAACCAAAAAGCCGGGTTCAAGTAGATGCGGCCGGCATTTCTTTTTGAAAATCACATCTATTAAACGCCCGCGACCGCTATGTTGCGCAACATCAATATGTTGAATTTTAGCGTATTCGATAAGTTCATCTTCAGTCGCATCGCTTAGATCCAGACCAGTGTGTTTTTTAAATACTTCGTAGTAGTCAATTTTCTGCCAGGGCTTACTCCAATCAATGCTATTGCCTTGATAGGTATGTTGTAACGTACCGATAGTTTCCTGGATAATGTGTTTGTAAAGCCGTTCGATTATTTTCATCAAGTCCTCGTAATCAAGATACGCCCAATACATTTCCATTTGCGTGTAATCTTGCAGGTGTTCACGATCAATGCCTTCATTGCGGAAAATGCGCCCGATTTCAAAAACTTTTTCAAAACCCGAAGCGATGAGGCGTTTTAGATTCAATTCGGGTGAAATACGCAAATATAAATCAATATTGAGCGCGTTCATATGTGTGACAAAGGGTTCGGCTTCGGCGCCACCGGGTATCTGTTCCAAAATCGGCGTTTCCACTTCAAGACCACCTTCTTTCATTAAAAATTCACGGGTTGCTTGCCAGAAATTGGCTTTTTTCACAAACATCGCGCGCTCTTCCGGTCGCATTATGAAATCAAGATAACGCCGGCGCAAGCGTTCTTC
>CAYHYQ010000035.1:0-6043 GCA_964360715.1 uncultured Candidatus Saccharibacteria bacterium | reverse complement strand
CGGTCTTCGACATCTTCGATGCCATGCCATTTTTCCGGCAACGGCAAAAGTGTTTTATTCAATATGCGATACTGTTCTACTTCCAAACTTTGTTCATTCTTTTTTGTGAGAAAGGCCGTGCCCGCAACTTCGATAATGTCGCCAATATCAATCGTTTGTTGAAGTACGGTATACTCACGTTCGCCGACTTTATCTTTTTTGAAATAAACCTGTAAACTACCACTACTGTCAGCAATATCTATAAACATCGAACCGCCATGTTCGCGCCGCGCCATAATACGGCCGGCGATGATTACTCGTTTGCGATCTTCCATAAGCGCGACAAATTGCTCACGGACGGTGGCAGTTGTGTGGGTGCGCCATGACTTTGCCGGGTACGGATCGGTACCGGCTTCACGCAATGTTTTAAGTTTTTCAACCCGCCCGGCGCGGATATCGTCTAAAGGCATAGTGGTTTTATCGTAACAAATTATGGAAAAAGAAAAAGCCCCACAAGGGGCTTAGCGGATTCATGCGGCCGGACCGTTCTTATTCGAAGATGATGCACCCGGTTTCTCGATCGGCCAAAACGAGTCACTGAAACTCTGCGGACAGTGCCAAAACGTCATAACTATAGCCGTGAGACAAAGCGCACATTCCGCCAGCCAGAGACCCATAAAAAACTGCCACGGTATCCAGCGCTTAATCCATTCCACCTCGTGGTACAGTAAGGGGAAAACCGCAAGGTTGGTTCCGGCAAGCCCGATACTGACAATAGCGAGCAGAAACCATCGGCAGAAAACCTTTACACGCTGAGGTGAGACCCTGTAATACGCCATGAATGCCTCCCAAAATATAAATACCTCATAATTTATTTATAGTCAATACTCTAGCCAACAAAAAACCCTTCGCTATTAACAAAGGGTGTAAGTTATATTCTATGCGCGCTTCCTTGATAATTCCGCT
This sequence comes from uncultured Candidatus Saccharibacteria bacterium, assembly GCA_964360715.1. Classification (GTDB taxonomy): domain Bacteria; phylum Patescibacteriota; class Minisyncoccia; order 2-02-FULL-40-12; family IGHO2-01-FULL-4-A; genus CAYHYQ01. The sequence continues at coordinate 5,098 of CAYHYQ010000035.1, read as the reverse complement.
TGTCTACGCGCCAACGCTTGCTTCTGTTCTTCAAGCTCATCTAGCTTGAGTTGGAGATCAACATCGGCGCTGATTTGCGCCATCATTTTTTCAGTGCAGTGGTGCCGCAAGTCGCTTGGCCAACTTCTAGGTGACAAACCAAGCAGAGCCGCCATCGTCAGTGGCACCGCCAATGATTTCGCGGGTTTAAAACATTTCGCGACTTCCTGAAAACCGATGTGTACTGCAAATGGGATAATAGTAGATGCCCCGCGTTCGGCGCACCCCTCGTGCACCGGCACCGCCGTGGCTGGTGTCAGATAATCAAAATAGCCGTATCTGAATAATACAAGGTCATTCTTTTTAAGGTTGCATTCAAGTGAGCTAATAGTGTGGCAAACACTATTAGCTCTGCCGCTGATACCCACAGTAGTGCGCGGACCAAGACCATATCTACCACCACCACCCAATGCAAAAACCAACGGTCCGGCAACACACATGGCGTAGTTTGTCGCGAGTGAGTACGTTGAGTTAGCGTGACGATTGGTCAGATCCTTGTACTCCAGTTCTTGGCGCGTAATCACGAGCACCGGTTCACCAGCATGATCAACAAGCATTTTTGCAAGCTGTGCCAAGTGCTCACGCATCTGCTGGCGTTGTTCTGGCGCGAAGTGCAACAGAACAAAATCTTCTGTTACCGAACCGGTACTAACACCTTTACGTACTGCTTGCCACATCTCTTCCAAGGATGTTTCATGCTTATGATGCGCGCTGATGATGCGTTGATGCAAAAGCTCTGACTCACCTTTTAAACGTTCAACTTCCTTTTGCTGCCTATCACGTATAGCTACCAAACCTTTAAGATCCATACGACACCACCTCCAATCATCCTTCGTGGATGATATTCTTTTATACCATATTGTATCTAAAAAGCAAATAGGGCTCCGATTCATCGGAGCCCTATTTGCTTTATTACTATCCAGATATCTATCCTATTTCACTTCGAGAATCTTGTATTTTACCTTACCGCTGGGCGTCAAAATATCGATTTCATCGCCTTTTTTATGACCCATAAGCGCTTTGCCGATTGGTGATTCACCGGATATGAGTCCTTTAATGGGATCAACTTCGTTCGTACCCACGATAGTAAATGTGCGTTCACCGCTTGGCGATTTAACTTTTACCGTAGAGCCGACTGTGACCGTATCTTGTTTCGTAGTGTGCTCAACGAGCACGGACATTTTAACGGCCTCTTCAAGCTCGGCAACGCGACCTTCGTTCATACTCTGCATTTCTTTGGCCTCGGCATATTCGGCGTTTTCGGAAAGATCGCCCAATTCTTTGCTTTCGGCAATCTTTTTATTGATTCCTTCGCGCAAAACACCCTTGCGATGTTCGAGCTCCTGTTTTAGCTTTTCGAGACCCTCACTGGTTATATATTGGCTCATAGTAGTATAGATAAACTCCAGCAAATTATAGCACGCTTGCCGCTTATTAGACCGTAGATGTGGATAAACTAGGGTTGGCGGGACGACGACGTGTGTTGACCAAAGTACCACATCATGAAGTCATGCGCAACTTGTACGGCCAGTGATTGACTTTGATTAATATTTTCAACCAAGACAGTCATGGCAATTTCGGGCTTATCGGTCGGACCGTAAACCACGAATAATGAGTTTAGGGCTTTACCTGATGAAATTTGAGCTGTACCGGTTTTTGCCGCCAAAGACACCGGGATATCTTTTAGCATCGGCGCCGTGCCGTTAGTAATCGTGCGGCGCATACCATCACGTACAATATCCAGAATGCGCGGTTCAAAATCAACGGTTGTCAAGACCTCCGGTTTTGTTTCAACAACAATATCGCCCGCGGGTGTCGTTTCCTGAGCCATGATATACGGCCGCCAGATAGTACCGCCATTGGCAATGGCGCTGACATAACTATTGAGCCATAACGGTGTTACATTCATATCACCCTGACCGATGGAAATATTGTATGTGTCGCCCACATACCATGCTTCGCCTTTTGTCTGTTTCTTCCAATCTTTGGTTGGAATAAAACCATTGACCTCACCGGGCACATCAATACCGAGCGTGCGCTCGGCCAGAAACATTTTAAAATAGGCCGCGATACGATCAACGCCCAAACCGCGAATATCACCATAGCCGCCACCCAGCATATAAAAATATATGTCAACGGAATCGGCAATTGCCTTACGAATATCGGTCAGCCCGTGTACTTTCCAATCATGAAATGTATATGTAACAGAAGGATCATTTTCACTACGTACAGTTAATGCTCCCGTAGCATTCACGAGTGTTTTCGCAGTCACAATACCCTCTTTCAAACCGGCAAGAGCCAGTAGGGGTTTGATGGTTGAACCCGGACTATATAAACCGCTGACTATACGATTAAATAACGGGTGATTGCGATCATCAAACAATGCCGATACCGATTCGACATAATTAGGCGCGAAATAATTTTCAAAAATATTCGGATTATATGACGGCGCGCTCACCATACCCAGCACCGCACCGGTACGCACGTCCTGTACAATCGCCGCCCCCCGTTTCACACCCGCTTGCGCGAGTACATTCGTTAGCGTCTGATACAAATGACTCTGAATTTCGGCATCAATTGTAAGTTGCATGGTATGGCCGACAGTAGCGGTATCTATGGCAGTGGTGTTGAAATTAAACGCACGATGTTCACCACGTAACTCCGCTTCATAGTATGCCTCGATACCCGCGCGACCGATACGGTCAGATATCTGATAATACGAATCTTTTTGTAAATCATCCACCGTAACTTTCGTCGTATAACCAAGCACGTGCGCCAATGAGGCCCCAAAAATATAGCGGCGCTGCGCGTTGGCCACGATATAAATACCCGGCAAGGGCGTAGCGCGCAAAGCAATGGCAACATCTTTTTGCAATCCTTTTTTAACAACGAATATGCCATTGCGTTTGTTCTTTTCAAAAATAGAACGCACATCATCCAAGGGCATATCAATAGCAGTCGCCAAACGAAATAACATCTGATCAAATACGGCCTGATCTTTCGGTAACTCACCGCGCAAAACTACGGCCTCCAATATGGGTATGTTTTCGACAAGTGCGCGGCCCGTACGATCGGTCACTATACCGCGCAATGATGATATCGGATATGTTGTGTTTGATGCTTGTTGTAATTGCACTTTATAGGCAACACCGTTCACGACCTGCAACTGAAATGCTTTAATCAAAATAAATACCACTCCAAGCGCAACAAGTACAAAAGCCGCGCCAAAAATGCGCTGACCGATAGGTTGTTCAATTGATGCATGATTGCTCAAACTATCAACTAACGTCTCTTCGGGCGCGATAACATCATCGTCATGCACTTTGACGCGATAGATTTTACTGGTGTGATCGAACATGGCTTAATGAATATGAACGGTAAGCATGCGTGCCAACGGTAACGAGTAGCGCGAGACATAACCATTGCGCGAGAATGAAGGGTATGACCGTGATATAGATCGCATGGTGCAATGCGAGCATAATAATCATAGTATATAACCCGTAAAGACCGAACCAGACGACACTGAACAACAATGCCGAACCGCGATCGAGAGTAATTCTTTTTTTCAAGATTACCGCAAATGCGATTGTAAGCGCCATACCTAATGTTATCAAACCAAATGGCGTAGCATTGAAGACATCATAAAATAACATCAACAACACGCTGTGCTGTGGTGTTTTGTCTTGCTTGGCGTTCAATACAGCCCAGATTATAAAAACTGGTAAGAACGAAACCGGGGCATGTGTTATGACACGCATATAAAGTTCTATACAAAATAACACGAGACACAGGCCTATATAGACAGGTAGTTTCATTGATTCAAAATCACAAATAATGTTGAACCTAACGCCGGATCAAATGCGCTACGCACTGTCGCTTTTTGAAATAAACCGCCGGGTGTAACCGCGGCCGTTTCGACCGTACCAACAACCAAACCGTCGGGTAAATCATCAATCCCGCTCGTCACAACACTATCACCGACAATAATCGGATCGCTAGCTGTAACAAGTTCCAGTTGTAAACCGCTATGCAGATCACCCTGGGCATATGCCAGTGTCTGACTACCGACACGCACGCCGATACGCGTACGTGGATCATATACTAATTTGACGTACGCTGTATTTGTCAAAGTTTCAGTTACAATCCCGACTACAATGTTACCACCGGCAATAACCGTCATACCACGCGTGACACCGTCACGTAGACCACAATTAATCGTCAACGTTGCGGACACTGCGTCTGACTGAAACGCGGCAATAGTAACCGGCAATAGCTCGCGTTTTGTACGCATCGCAACATGCAATTGGTCGCGCAATGATTCATTTTCGAGCGCAAGCGCTGCGGCTTCTGCCTTCGCACCACGCAGTTCGTTGTTTTCAATCTTTAGTCGAAGATTCACATCCGCCAACACCGGCGCATCAACAATGGCATCCACAAATTTTGCGATACCAGCAGAGTGGCGCGTTAGCGCGCCGACTGCGCCGCCGCCGATACGCCATACGGTAGCCCTTATCCCGCCATGAAAAACATAGTCACTACCGATAATAAGCAAAATAATAAAGGTAGTGATGAGCGTTATCCTGCGTGTTACGTATATATTGCGTCTCATACGTATGCTTCTTTGGGTGTAGACACTAAAATTTGTTTCAACTCATCTAGATGTTCCAAAACAAAACCACAGCCCCGCACAACTGACGTCAGCGGATCTTCAACGATTGTGACCGACAGTTTTGTCTCAGAACTGATGATGCGGTCAATTCCGCGCAATAAACTGCCGCCGCCCGTAATCATGATACTGCGATTTAATAAATCGGATACAAGCTCCGGTGGTGTTTCTTCAATAGTGCTTTTAATGGCCAAGACGATACTTTTAATTGAGCGATGTATCGCCTTGCGCACTTCTTCGGATGTAACTGTTATTTCACGTGGCAAACCCGTAAGTAAATCACGGCCACGAACCTGCGTTGTTAATTCTTCCGTTAACGGATAGGCCGAACCGATAGCAACCTTTATTTGTTCGGCCGTGAGATTATGCGTTTTCATTTCTATCACCTCCCTC
>CAYHYQ010000034.1:0-7675 GCA_964360715.1 uncultured Candidatus Saccharibacteria bacterium | reverse complement strand
CTTTTTTTCATGAATTCATTTTAACAGAGTGGTCTGATTCAGATGAGACATTAGGCACCTGAATTAAAATCAAAGGAGGTGAAGTATGCTGCGTAAACTTTTCGTTTTACTCAATCCTTTGGCAATGGCTTTTTTTGCCGGGTTACTTTGGTCTAAAGCTGAATATATTCCATCTGTGTGGATAGGTCTATTCGCGTATCTGATTCTTAGGCGTATTCTGATATCTAGAAATATCTCCAGTGTTGAAATGCCGTTGCTTAGTATTGGCGAACGTGGCCGTGTATCTGCTTTCTGGCGGCGGCCATATGTATCAGAATCGCAAATTGCGCAAGGTGCCAAAGCGGATGGCGATGATCTTGTTGTTTTGGTCGAGAAACTTGACCGAGAAGGGTTGAGTACGGGTATTGAAGTCGCTCTATCGGCGGCCGAACATTTCATTGACCGCAACGAAGCCATACGGGCGAATCGCCTGGGTTACGTGTATATGAGCGATCTCGGCGCAGTGGCCGTCGAAAAGGATTTTAATCCGGAGCAGGTTGTAGAAACCGAAGCGCCGCGCCTTACTCAAGGATAGCTTTTTCAGGAGAGTAATATGGAAGATTCAAAGTACACCAAAATCGTTTTTGTTCTGTCTATTCTCGTATTGTTGCTGTTGCTGAAAGTTTCATTTCTACCGGACGGTTTACAGCGCGTGGCCACAAGTATTATTGCCGTGGTAGCATTTTTGTCTGGCTTCTTCGCGCTCAGCGGTTATCTGAAAGCGCGGGATAGCAATGAATCATTGAAGTAGCAAAACGCCTGAAAAAGGGCGTTTTTTTGTCATAGCGCATAAAATTGACATAAACACTGTTATTTGATATACTATATGCAAGTAAAAAAAGGTCATCGGGGAGATAAGAAGAAGAGAAAAATCGGTTCGGCAGTGATGCCAGAGCCAAGAAAGGAAACCCCATGATCTTGAATGATCTTTTCCAATCAGTTCACGATGCGGTGACGAGTCGCATCATCAACCCGTTACGTCAGCGCTTTGAGCGTGAACGTGACGAGGAATGGCAACACATGAAAAAGACGGCGGCCGCGCGCATGGGTAATATCACCCAGCCGACCGACAAGGCCGTTTCGGTGAATGAGCTTGCTCGCCGGGCCGAAGTTGCGCGCCGCGCGAAGATTGGCGAAGACATTGCTCGCGCGCATGAGCGCGGCGAAGCCGAACGCAAGCTGGCCGCCGAACGTCTGCGCGCCCACGGCCGCACGCCACAGCGCACACAGCCCAAAGTGAACACCGGCATCGGCCGCAATCCCGCGGCTACGTTCAACCCGGCGGCCACGCTGGCCGCCTATCATCAGGACCGCTCGCGGCTCTAGGAAGGAAATGCAAATGCCATTCTGGAAGAAAGCGTTTTACAGCTTGATCAATATTGCCGTGTTGGCCATGGCGACGTGTTTGTTCTTTTACGCTTTCAAATCGGAGATCAGTATCTTCACAGGATTCTGCATGCTCGTGGTTATCGTCTGCGCCGTTTTGCTGGTAAAGACGACCATCGACATTCTTCGTATTCCCCGAAAGGAGGACTGAGATGCCATTTTTGACTAAAGCATATGCCGTGGGTTTATGTCTGGTTGCCATCCTAGCCATGCTGGGGACAATGTATTTAATTTTCTTCTCAGGGAAGCATATACCCATCATTTGTTACCCGCTGGGGGTCATTGTTGTAATCGCGGCTTTGGTTAATGTGAAGACCCTGGTTCAGATGCTCCGCACCCGAAAGGAGAATTGAATACTGTTGAGGGTCTTTCTAACCATCGTTCTAGTCGCCGACCTTGTCTGTGCCGGTATGGTGGCTGGCGTCGTGATGGACGGCGGCGGTGATCGGGGCGTGGTGGCGTTTTTCGGCGGCATTCAGTTGGCCGTTGCCATCGCGTGTCTTGGCGGGTTGCACACCAGCATCGCCAACTATGCCAAGGCCGAAGAGCGGCGGCGTCTTCAGCCGCGCGTGTACCCCGGCATGGAATTCAGTGTACACAACAATCAATACCACGGCTCTGTTGTCGCAGAACGAAAGCGCAGTCGCTATGGGTGATGTGATCTTCGTCGGGTTAGCACGTTCTTCGCGGCGAATCCCCGCACCCGCGCCGGCCAGAGTTTAACACGTCTAACAGCGCTATGTGCCAGCGAGCCCCTCCGATTCATCGGAGGGGCTTTTTTGTTATTTCAAAGCGATTAGAAAGTAGTTTAATTTTTGACAATAATGTGTGTTTATGCTAATGTACATTTGTTCTTAAACGGACAGTTACGAAAGGAGAAAAACAATGATTTGGGCTTGGGTTCTCGGTGGTGGGCTACTGTATATGGTAATCGGTAATGCACTTGGTCGGTTGGTTGTCAGTACTTTAAAAAATAATCGGCCATATAAGGAATTGTCGTTGCTTCAGCGTTTGGCACGCACCTGTATCTTTCCAGTGGTAAGTTCAATTGACAAAGAATGGGAAAATCGTTGCAATAGCCTCCATGGCAGCGGTAGGCTTAGAGGTGATAGTCCATATCTCATCAATTTTTTTTCAAATGACGACGATACTCTTAATGAGAGTGGTTATATCGCCGTCCATACATTCTTATGGCCGATGCGGCTAGTTATATTCAGCTTAGCGGTTATTATTTGTTCGGTGAGTGCAGTATCCTTCTTGGTATCAGCTGCAGTTAAACTGCTGGGCACGGGCTTGGGTAAATTGGCAGGGTTGTTAGGCCGTGCCCTGCCAAAGGCAAAACCCGTAGCAGTCAGCGCGGCCGACAGATTACGCGAGATTCTGGCAAATGAATTTGCGCCAAGCACGTTACGGCTTCAGAAGGTTGAAGCCGAATACCTGGATAAAATCGAAAAGCTCAACGATTTAATCCGTAAGTGGCGAGAGCATCTTGCTACTATCGCCATCGATACGCCGGCACACACGCGCTATGCTGAGATCGTCTCTAGGCTTGAGACGCGAAGCGTCGAATATCAGACCAAGCTCGCGCAAATCCGTGAACATCTCGCGGTGATTAGCAAGAGCGAGCAGAAACTGAAGGAATGCATCACGGCCACGCTGTTGTATGAGGAAACCGAACGCGTGGCGCCGCGACAAGGTGATGCCGATATGGTTTCGCTGAGCGAAGAGATTCGTTTGGCGATTGCCAATGCTCAAGAGGCGGCCATGCGGGCGAGCACGCTGTTTTACGAGAAGGAGCTGAATTCGATGCTCACTCTTGAAATGCCGCCGGGTTTGGCGGCAGCTCAAGTTGAAGAAGGGCTTGATGCCGAGCGAAAGCACGTCAAGTCATTACAAATCAATTAACACAGTACCCCCGATTCATCGGGGGATTTTTGTACATAAAATTCCGTTAGAGGTGTATATCTAACGGAATAAAAAAGCCCCCCGATACTATCGGAGGGCTGCGAAACGACGCCTCGGTTCGCCCGAATCAAGGTGTCGCCGCAAGGTTGTTAATGGCATCCTGCAAGGCATTGTGAATCGCCTTGCGCAGAAAGTCGTCGCTGGTGTAATGCGTTTCACTGTGGCCGGGCACACGGGTTTGTTGTAAACTCTCGACATTGGCCGCGCCCATCCCGTGGCTGGCGATAACGACTTTCTCGCCTTCGTTGAGCCAGATGTTGGCCACGACTACTACGATTTTGTTCGCTTTCTGAGTACGAATGCCGCGCAGAACATTGAAAATACGGCTACGAATCTTGCCATCGGAATGATCGGCCTTGCGCGCGATTGTCTCGGCCAGATTAGTCAACTCGTTATTGCCATCGGTGCGGCTGGCGCTGATATCAACGCCCTTGATGCCGTAGTAGACATTAAACGTGAAACGCGCGTTTTTCGGGTCTTCAGTATCAAGCACCGCGTACTGGTTACTGGCCACCGCGATATTACGCAGTTCCGACATGACGATAGCGTCGAGCATTGATAAAGGCGCTTCGCTATTGCCACTGGAATTTTCTCGATTTGCTTTGGCTTTACGTTCTAAGTCGTCAAAAATGCCAAAGCTGACATCAGTGACAACCCCAACCTGACTGCCGTTACGCGCGCGGCTATCGCCATAACCCCATTCTTGCAGAAAAGCGCCATTGCGCCCAAAACCGCTGGGCAAGGGATAGATGAATGAGCTGGCCAAGCCCAACCGCGCAATTTCGGATAACTTCATACTGCCATACGGTCGGCGCACGATGAGCGTGGGCAAGTTGGCTTTTTCGTGCGCGGTGCGTACCGCGTCAACCGTGGCGAATTTTGTAAGGTCGTAACCGGTTTGCGCTTGTGGCGCCGGGGGCGGTTTTTCACCTGCCGTAGCCGTTATCGCCGCTGAAACGGCTAGTGCAAAACAAAACAGGTAGTATTTCATTCCGAGACCTCCTCTTTTTGCTTGATGCTGATGTGAAACGAGTAGTATTCGTTGAAGACGATTGCCGAATCGGGCGGGATGTTTAAACCGAACCCGATTTTAGTCGGTTTGCGCACGCTTATTTTGTGTGCATTGCCGATTTCGGTTATCTGATCGCCAATTATGGCGATAACTGCCAGATGATGCGCGTCTGGTAATGGGTACTGTTCGGCTATTCGAAGATGCTCGCGCCCGGGCGACCATTCCGCACCGTTGGCCTTATAACATGGCCGACCGGCTTCCATGAGACAGATCGTACCGTCAATTGTGACGAGATACTCACCTGATTGTTCTAAATCTATAGTTGGCCAGGTAGCGTAGGCGTTCGGTTTTAATTCAATTTCTTTGATTACTAGCCACGTTGTTTTTGTTGGTTTTATTGTCTGCTCGGGTATTGGCGCGCGAACGCTTGTTGTTGATGGTGTACCTTGTGAACCGATAACCGCGCACAAGAGTGAAATCTCTTGCGGTGTATCAACAAGCTCCAGCGCGAGGCCAGTAACCGGATGAAAGCCGGCGTTTTTATATAAGCGGAGTGTATTATCGGTGTCACGGCCGTACCAATATAGCGCGACGCGAATCAACTCGCCGTTTTTGCCGTGGTCGGTGCGATACCAGGCAAACGGCGCGGGGCCGGTACACGTTACGGCGGTGAGCGGGATTTCTTCCGGCACTGTTGCGTGCTCGGTACGCATCGTTTGTGCAACCGCGGCATCGGTACCTTGGATGTTCTCTAAAAATGCCGCCATGCGTTGGGGATACGCGAAGCGCGCCACGAGCACAAACAGCACAATGCCACAGCGCACAAGATGTAATTTCCAGCCGTGCGTTTCCAGTGGCAACCACGCGACTGCGGCCACAACCGTTGCGGCGCTGAACAATAGCAAAAGCAATAAGTGATTTGCAAATTGCTCTTGTGGCAAGCCGCTGGCGACGATGCCAAACAGGCACATCTGGGTGATGATGAGCGCTGTAACGCGAAAGGCACTGCGTGCCGCCGCATAACGCGCGTTGAGCCAGCCGCCGACCAGAAATGCCGGAAAGGCGACAAGCAGAAGCAGTGTGAGCACAAGCATGAGTGCAACCGCAAAGAGTGTATTCATGATCGGTGAGCCGATGATTGTTCCGGCCACGGCCCACACGGTAACGAGCGCAACCAGCACGCCGGTCAAACCGATGAGCCAGCGCAACCACAAACGCAGACCGTAACCAAGTTCATCGAAGGCCCAGCCACAGGCCTGCGCGACAGCATCTATGATTCCTCGCATCTTATTTCCTTTCCCGTCGCGCCCGATTTTGCGCGCGGCGCGAACGAATGGCGTTGGCAATCTCACTGCCAGCGTCATCAATATCACGCATTAATTTCATGAATGTTACAGTTAGTGATTCACCGTGTTGAGCTGATTCTTTTGCGATAACACTGGCTTCAGTCAGCATACGTCGCGACAATTCCGAAGGCGCGTCGTTCAAAATTTCTTTGCAGAATTTTCTGAACGCCGAGGTCTCGGTAATATTGGCATCTAGGAGTGAACCCAATGAGGCCAAAGCCAATTCAGCAATGACTTTACTGCCGTGGGGCAGAGCTTTGAGTCGTTGAAACTCAGGGTGCTTGGCAAGTGTATCGTAAAAACGCTCTAAAAGCCGTTTAACGACACTACTGGAAACAAACGCGGCATATGCACCGCCTTTGGGGATACGCAGGGACATGATAACTCCTTGGATAATTGGTGGTTTCAGATACTTGAGATTGTTAAGGAACGGTGGCGTATTACTTTTATACAACAAAACAGATTTTTTGTAAAAATTGGGGATAATTCATGAGTCAAAAACCAAACCTGTGCGCTATACTATGTATGCACGATGGTACAAAAAAAGATTCAGACCGCTACAAAACGAGCACCGATTCGGCGATTATCTTCGGTTAATACACGCAAGACCCTGAAACGTTTTTGGCGCGCGCGCGTAAAAAATATCGCGGGAATAATCGAATATTTTGAAGGTCGGCATCGGCTTTTTAAGCACATCATTATTTGGGGTGGTTTAGTGGTGCTTTCTTTCATTTTACTGTTCTCCGGTGTTCGTGCCACGATTATGGAACTTTATCCGGTGTCATGTTTGGGTGATTGGAAATATAGCTCGGCCGCAACCGGCAAGCATGATCTTGAATCAGGATCCGATACAAATTTATTTAATCCCGGTAACTCTGCTTTCTTCGAAGGCGGTTACCGCCAGATTTTTTGCGGTAATTTTAAAGGTAGTGAGCAAATCGGCGAGCGTGCGTTCAAGCGCGCGACATTAAAACTATCATGGGCGCTACTTAAGGAGCGCCCCTTGCCGAATGTCATTAAAGAATCAGAACTCGAATCGAAACTGCTTGATGTGCCGGATGGCAGTCCGATAACCGTTATTACGACAATTAACGATACGGCATCCGAAAGCGTACCGCTACTAACACCGACAAATGAGCCCACGGTCGTACCGACTATTACATCCGAAAGCGAATCTGTTATACCATCGGAGCCAGTGTTGGTAGAAGAAACAAAATTGCCGGTAATCTCTAATGTCTTACCGCTTGAAAGTCATGTAATTGAAGAAACATTATTACCACAGGTATCACAACAACCGGAGAGCGCTCTATCCGGTTTGATTAGTCGCTTATTGGGATTAATCGGTGAACAGACACTTATTGAAACAGGAGCGATAGATATATTGGCAACGTCATCAGTAGATATTGAAAAAGATAAAATTAATAAGCCAAGTTCGGCGTCGGCGGCAGAAGCGCTTATAACACCACGTGAATCTACGGTGGCCGAACAACTTAACGCCGCCGAAAACGCCGCACTAGATGATGGCTTAATTCTTGCCTCGGCATCATTTATTGAAAGCCCCGGTTCACTCGATGATTTTCTCGAAGTCCAATACTCAATTGACGGCACGCATTGGCAACGGCTCGGTATCGTCAATGAAGATAATTTTAATACAATTGAATTGAGTGTGCCCGTTGAATCGTGGGTTGATTTACAGAATATACAAATTCGTATTGCCGGTTTAGGTACCAGTGATGCCACGGCATTTGTATATTTAGATGGCATGACAGTTGAAGTGGAATATGATCGAGAAGTACCACGTTCATCACGAGAACTTCATCTGCTGTTTCAGTCCAATGCTGATCGTTTTCCGCATGAGGTTATTGATCGTACTGATATTGCAAAATCCAAAACCGGCCGCTCATTTTTTCGCGCGTATGAAAAACCG
>CAYHYQ010000033.1:0-8071 GCA_964360715.1 uncultured Candidatus Saccharibacteria bacterium | reverse complement strand
CATTATGACTTTCTTAGAATGAGACCGAAATGATAAGCGCCGACATCAAATGATTGAGCATACTGCAAGCCCGCCCCTGTGCCATGCGTCTTAATCTCCTCAATCGTTGAACGCATATCATCCGGCGGCCCTAAACCACCGGCGCCTTTTTGCCAATTGATGATAATAATACTGCCACCCGATTTAAGAATCCGTCCGGCCTCAAGCAAAATATCGGTCTTTTTATCCGACTGAAACAAAACATTGGCCAGGAGTACCGCATCTTGTGATGCTTCAGCTAAGCCGGAACCGCCGGGTACTTCAAGATCACCGCGGTGTGTAACAATGTTTTGGATATTTCCGGCTTTCGCTTGCCCGAGTAGAGCTTCGAGTGATGACTGCATTACATCAATAGCGGTAATCGTACCGGTTTCACCAACTATTTTCGCCATAAGAATAGCGAAATGACCGGCACCCGAACCGAAATCAGCGACCTTCATGCCTTCGCGCAAACCAAAATAATGCACGACGCGATTCGGATCCATAAAATTCACCGGCGCTGGTTGGTTTGTCATGATTCTGATTTATTTTACCATGTTGTACGGCACAAAACAGTCCTGTTGTGAACAACATGACTGTTTTGGCGGTAATATTTTTTTTGACTAAACAACAACTACCGAAGCCACCGCATCGCCCGATTCAAGTTTCATGATGCGCACACCTTGTGTGGCGCGGCCGAGAACTGAAATTGTGTTTAATGTTGTGCGTATAACCACGCCTTTGCGTGAAACAGCTATGATCTCCTCATCTTCGGGATTCGTAATATGCGATGAGACCAAATCACCGGTTTTACCGGTAATATTAGCCGTTAGGATACCCTTGCCACCACGCTTTTGCACTTTGTAAGCCGCAAGATCGGTGCGTTTGCCGTATCCTTTTGCCATTACCGCCAAAACTTGCAATCCTTTGACGTCTTTACCAGCAGAGATAACATCGGCCCCGACAACAAGCGCTTTATCCTCCAAACGTATACCGATAACACCACCCGCGGCGCGACCCATGGGCCGCACATCTTTCTCTTTAAAACGCACCGCGGAGCCATCGCTAGTCACGATTATAATTTCATCCGAACCTGATGTTGTACTGACTCGACGCAATTCATCACCATTTTTGAGTTTGATGGCCGCCATACCATTGCGGCGGACTTGCTCGAATTCTGTAATAGCAACTTTCTTAATGACACCTTGCGCCGTGGTCATAAAAAGGTATTTTCTATCGGTCTTATCTTTACCAATCGGAATGATAGCCGTAATTTTATCGGTGGGACTGATTTGCAAAAAATTGACGAGAGCTTTGCCCTTTGCTTGACGAGCTGATTCCGGTACCTCATAGCCCTTTGTCTGATAAACCTTACCGGTGTTGGTGAAAAACATTAATGTATCGTGAGTATTGGCAATGAAGAAATGACTGACAGCATCTTCTTCTTTCGTGGCAATGCCGATAAGACCTTTGCCACCGCGCTTTTGCGCATGCAATGTATCCGGCGGGATACGCTTGATATAACCCCCGTAGGTGAGCATAAACAACGAATCCTCTTCCGGTATAAGCTCTTCGTCACCGATTTCTTTCAATGCTGATTTTATAATTTTTGTGCGGCGCTCATCGGCGAATTTTGCTTTAATTTCCTTGAATTCATCCTTAATTACATTGAGAATCTTTTTAGGCGATTTGAGTAAATCCTCAAGAAATGCGATTAACGCGCGCTTTTCCTTTAACTCGTCTTCAATCTTTTTGCGCTCAAGGCCGGCCAGTGTTTGCAGACGCATTTCAAGAATCGCGCTTGCCTGCCGCTCACTGAACTTAAACTTCATCATCAAGTTAGTATGCGCATCTTCTTTCGAATCTGACTTTTTGATGAGTTTTATAATCTCATCAATATGATCGAGCGCTTGACTCAAACCTTCGAGGATATGTTCGCGTTCTTTGGCCTTGCGCAAATCGAATTCACTCCGCCGACGAACCACGACACGCCGGTGATCAATGAATTTTTGCAACATTTCCTTAAGGGTGAGGACTTGCGGCTGTAGGCCGTCAACAAGCGCGATGCTATTCACATGAAATGATTTCTGCAATTCTGTGTATTTAAACAACTGGTTCATGACTTTGCGCGGAAAAGCATCTTGTTTGAGGTCAACTACGATACGCATACCGTCTTTATCCGATTCATCACGAAGATCACGAATACCGTCAACACGCTTATCTTTTACTAAATCGGCTATTTTAATAATAAGTTCGGCTTTATTTACCTGATAAGGGATTTCAGTCACTATAATCTGGAAACCGCGTTTTTCAGATTCAATAATATCGGCTTTGGCACGCATCACAATCGGCCCGCGACCTGTGGCATACGTTGTGTAAATATCCTTTTCGTTATAAATAATACCGCCGGTCGGAAAGTCGGGACCTTTAATAAATTGCATTAATCGCTCAATATCGGCACCTTCGTTATCAATTAAATATGCCAGACCATCAACCACTTCGCCCAAATTATGCGGCGGAATATTGGTTGCCATACCGACAGCAATACCCATCGAACCGTTTATGAGTAAATTGGGTATCTGCGTCGGTAGGACTGTCGGCTCCTGCACACGGCCATCGAAATTATCACGAAAATCAACGGTTTCTTTTTCAATATCGGCCAGCAAAGGATCCGTAATAGTGGCTAATTTTGCTTCGGTATAGCGATATGCGGCGGCAGAATCGCCATCAACACTGCCGAAGTTACCCTGACCGCGGACTAAAGGATAGCGCAGTGAAAAATCCTGGGCCAAGCGCACCATGGCATCATAGACCGCGGAATCGCCGTGCGGGTGATAGAAACCGAGCACTTCACCGACGACGCCGGCGGATTTGCGAAATTTTGCGCCGGGCAGGAGACCCATTTTATACATCGCATACAAAATACGACGATGTACCGGCTTGAGACCATCGCGGACATCAGGCAAAGCACGCGAAACAATTACGCTCATCGCGTAATCAAGATATGACTCCTGCATTTCATGCACTATTTCGCGGGGGCGGATTAGGCCATTTAAAACATCCATGGGGACTTTATAATACTGTTTTATTGCGCCAGAGGCAACGGCCTTGGTTGAATATTACCAGTCGCATTGAGATCGTCATTATTTACTGTCCGGTCCGAACGGCCAAGCAGTGTATTGATACTTGCCTGAATATCATCTGCCACAGCACTGATATTGGCAAAAATTGACCGCTCTTGCGTATCCTGTATTTCGACAGTTGGTGTCTCTTTGTTTAACAACAAAGAGAATTCTTGACGAGTTTGACGTACCCAATAAAAAAAGATCAGAGAAAAAACTATGGCCGTACAAACCCACATAAAAATATTGCGTATATGATGGGGCTGTGATCGTATTTCTGATAATAATTTTCTCATGTTACTAATAATACTAAACCTACATACAGTTATATTCTCATTACTATAAGTTTCGTTTCATCTGTAGGTAGGTTTTTCTTGTTTATTTTAAAAGTATCAAATTCTTCAAATTTTAAACCAAGTTCTTTAATGAACTCTGAATTATTAGCAATATCAATATTAAGACCGGCTATCTTGTAATGCATCGGGATTACAATCTTCGGTTCAAGCTCTTTTACAATTTCAACAGCATCTTTGCCACCAATAGTGTATGTACCGCCGACAGGAATCATCAGTATATCAATATCTTTATTGCCCATTTGACTCAACTGTTCATCGGTAAAGGACTTTTGACCAAAATCACCCATATGACAAATGAGTATTTCTTCCATCCGAATCATGAACAATGTATTTAAACCACGTTGCATACCACCGACATCGTCATGAAAAGTTTGGATACCATGCAGATATACGCCCGATTTCTCATATTCTCCGGGACCATTTACAATCAGCGCGGTTGGCTCGGCACCTTTCGTGGCAGAATGATCATAGTGCTCATGTGTAACGGCAATGATGGTATCGTTTAAACGTGGTGGTTTTAGACCTATTTCTTTTGAGAATGGGTCTATCAATAACGAGACATCTTTCGTATCAAACCGAAAGCATGATTGTCCGAACCAAGTTATATTCATAATGAAATTATATCCTTATCTAGGAATATCTTCAACGGCTTGCCCGAACAAACTGTGCATGATATGCTCGGGCTCATGGAAACTACGGCTACAGGCAGTATCTCAATGAAGGATATTCTCGCGCACAGCGACTATAACCTACCTAAGGTTGGTCAGGTTGTGCATGGTGAAATTATCTCAAACGGCAAGAATGCTGTTCTGATTGACTTAGGTTCAATTGGTATTGGCATTGTTTATCCGGGTGAATTTTACGATAATACACAAGCACAGAAATCACTCCTGAAAGGCCAGAAAGTTTCAACTGTCTTACTCGACATAGAAAATGAAGAGGGCTATCGTGAACTCTCGCTAAAACGCGCCCAGATTACAACGGCTTGGGAAGATATACGCCAAAAGAAAGAAAGTGGCGAGATTATGACTACCAAAGTGACAAACATCAACAAGGGCGGCTTGATTGTCGAGATTAACGGTGTTCAAGGATTCCTTCCCCTCTCACAACTCGCCACGGAACATTATCCCAAGGTTGAAGGTGGCAGTACAACAATGATTGTTCAGGCCCTTCAAAAATTTCGCAATCAGGAAATTAAAATGAAAATTATTGATTTTTCAGAAACGGAAAATCGCCTCATTGTTTCCGAGAAAGCCATTTACGACGATCAATTAAAAGAAGTGCTTGCGACTCTTCATGTCGGCGACACCGTAAACGGCACAATTTCTGACGTTACTGATTTTGGCGCATTCGTCTTGATTGATATAGCTAGACCGGAAGGCGCGCATACCGGCAAGGTTGAGGGCTTAATTCACATATCGGAAATTGACTGGAAAATCATAGATAATCCGCGTGATGTACTCAAGGTTGGTGATATTATTACAGCCAAGATTACCGCCATTGAAGGTAATAAAGTTTCACTTTCGCTCAAAGCGTTGAAAACCGATCCTTGGGTTGGTATTGAAAAAAACTACGCAGTGGGTCAAACCACAAAGGGTATCATCGTAAAATTAACCAATTATGGCGCGCTTATAGCTCTCGCGGGTGACATCATCGGCCTTATTCCCGCGGCTGAATTTGAACCTCAAAAACCAAAAGATGTTCTAAATGCCGGTGAAGAAATAAATATCTCTATTACAAGCATCGAATCAACTGAGCATAAAATGGTTCTCGCACTGGTTAAATAGGCCTTCAAAAAATCACATACGTGATTGTTGGGCTACATGTATTGATAAACATTGTGGCACAAGAAATTATCTGCGCTATAATGGTGTAAGTGGAATATCTTGAGACGTCACAACCTACGGTCATAACAAGACCTTCGTTAGAAGAGCGCGCTTCGGTGTATCTTGATCAGCGTACTTATATCTTTCAGCAATATTTAGATGACAAAATTGACGCAGCAGATATGTTACAGCAACGTGACGCGCTTGATGCACGCTATACCCCGGCTGAACGCGACTATTTTTTGAGTAGACCAGAGATACCTCAAATATCCAAACCGCTAGAACAGTCGCCAAAAATAGTGCCGGTAAAGCCACCGACGCCGTCTATAAGAATACCGACGCCGCGGCCAACACCCAGATTATCACCGACACCGGTTCTAGCGCCCTTAAAATCAGACACGCCAACACCAATCGAACCGCCACCCGTTAAACCGAAACCTAAACGTATACCATGGGGTATCACTTCAGGCCCATCAGAACTTTCATTGAGGAACGATGGCGATCCGGATACAGTTATAATTCGCACGGCAAAAGAACGCCAAGCACGCGGTGCTAGTTATCATCGAAGTGAAAAAGAATGGCGCTTCCGCGAGAATCTCGCCCGTTTGGTTACGGCGTGGAACGCGCAATCTGAAGTATCTACCATTGAACTCGCCGATTTTCTTGAATCACCTGTCCATACAAAATCTATAATCGCATGCTCGCCACAAATATTCGCCGAGTTAGCGGTCGCGCATCAGTCACTCAACGCCGATGCGGCACGCATCCGTTCAGCCAAGGCAAAAGCCCGCGCCTTCCTTCGCAAACAACAATAGTAAGGTTGCGTAACGGCGTGTTTAGTGTTACCCTCAGCAAACCCCGTGACTACATTGGTTAAGTATATTATCGTCATTTTTGCAATTCTTTTCCTGGCTTCAGCCACGGTTTTTCTGTTGCAATCGCCCTACACCGCCCCGACAACAGTTTCTTTAAGTAAACTTGTTAATCAAATTAATTCAGGCGAGGTGAAAAACATTCTCGTACAAGATGATACCTTACTGATTACATTGGCTGACGAAACAAAGCCGAAAGAGATTACGACAAAAGAACGTGGCGTTTCCGCACCCGAATATCTTGTCAGCATCGGCGCGAATAAGGAGCAATTCGCCACACGCGTCACAATTGAAGTCCAGGATGATTCGGGCATCGGCCATTACATCAGCAGCTTCCTGCCGATTATATTGCCTTTCCTGTTTGTACTGATTATATTCTGGCTCATGTTCCGCCAAGCTCAGCGCAGTAACATGAGCGCGATGACATTTGGCAAAAGTCGGGCGCGCTTGGCCACCGATCTTTCAGGTAAAAAGCGCATCACTTTCAAAGATGTTGCCGGGCTGACCGAAGCAAAGGCGGAAGTATCAGAAGTCGTGGATTTTCTACGCGACCCTTCGCGTTTCCAACGCCTGGGCGCGCGCATGCCGCGCGGCGTACTGCTTGTCGGTCCGCCCGGCACCGGCAAAACATTATTAGCCAAGGCCGTAGCCAATGAAGCTAACGTGCCTTTTCATTTCGTTTCCGGCTCTGAATTCGTTGAGATGTTTGTCGGTGTTGGCGCGACACGCGTGCGCGACACGTTCGAGACCGCCAAAAAAACCGCGCCTTCGATTATCTTCATTGATGAGATTGACGCTGTCGGCCGCCATCGTGGCGCCGGCATGGGCGGTGGCCACGATGAACGCGAGCAGACGCTCAATCAAATTCTTGTCGAGATGGACGGTTTTGACACAAACGACACTGTCGTCGTCTTGGCCGCCACAAACCGCCCCGATATTCTTGATCCGGCACTATTGCGCCCGGGTCGTTTCGATCGTCGTGTCTTGCTCGATGAGCCATCAATTAATGACCGCGAAGCCATCTTAAATATCCACGCCACGGATAAACCGATGGCACAGGATATTAATCTGCGCGTCGTTGCTGAACGCACCGCCGGTTTCTCGGGCGCTGACCTGGCCAATCTGGTCAATGAAGCCGCCATAACCGCGGCCCGCACGAATAAAACAGAAATCCAGCAACACGACATTTTGTCGGCAATCGAAAAAGTATTGCTCGGCCCCGAACGCAAGAGTCAGGTTCTAAGCAAGCGTGAGAAAGAAATTGTCGCCTATCACGAGGCCGGCCACACACTGGTTGCTATTTCAATGCCACACACCGATCCGGTACATAAAGTTTCGATCGTGTCGCGTGGGCGCGCCGGCGGTTATACTTTAAAACTGCCGAGTGAAGATCGTCATTTGCGCAGTCGCTTGGAATTCGAATCGGAACTCGCCGTTTTGTTGGGTGGCTACACGGCCGAACACATTATCTTCAAAGACATCACGACGGGCGCTTCAAATGATCTGCGGGTCGCTTCCGACCTCGCCCGTAAGATGATCACCGAATATGGCATGGCCGAGAAACTCGGGGCGATTACATTCAGTGAAAAAGCCGAGGAAGCTGTATTTATGGGCCGTGATTTTGCCAAACACCAGAATTACTCCAACGAAATTGCTTCACAGATAGATGCTGAAGTGAAAGTATTTATTACTGACGCTCTCAAAAAAGCGCGTGAAGTTATTACCAAAAAGATCAACCTATTAAACACGATTGCCCACGAACTTGTGCAAAAAGAAACCTTAGAACAAAAGGAATTCTACGCGCTCGTGAACCAATAGGTTTTGACCAGAATTCGCATGAACGCTACACTCTATGCGTACGTCAAGGGCGTGTAGCT
>CAYHYQ010000032.1:0-8219 GCA_964360715.1 uncultured Candidatus Saccharibacteria bacterium | reverse complement strand
CCGCAACTACCGCCAATGCCCAGATTGCCCTTGGCGGTATTGTCACCACCGGCGTTCTTAATGGCGGCTTGGTAATCGGCAAAATTCATCTGGCCGGTTTCCAGAAGTTTCATCTTAGCGGCCATGCCTTTATCATCATCGCCTTTGGCCGCGTCGTGCCAGGCCTTATTACGGTCTTCCGTCGTCATATTCTTTGTGGCTTCAGCAAGTTTCTTGGCGGCTTCATCGAGCTTGATCATAGATTGCGCGTTCGCGGCGGCTCTGTAACCGGTCATACCGCCACCCACAAGACCGGCAATTTTTGCTTCGCGATCGCGTCCAGCCGCCGCGCCGCCAAAACCAAATACCCCCTTTTCTTGTATCTTTTTTACGCGCTCATCATAACCCTTTGAAATACCGCTCCCGACACTCGCAGCATAGTTATAGCCCGGAACACTGCTGGCCGTGGGCGACAATTTTTTGATCGAACCCATCAATTTACCGCCAAAACCCTCGGCCTTACCGCCACCGATACCTTCGCCGATTTGTTTCGCGATGCTAAAAGCCATTTGTAAGCCGCCAATAAGTATGATCAGCATGACGACCATAAAGAAGATATCGTAGATGCCAAAATAATTAAAGAAAGAGCTGATAAGCGTGCTGTACTTGCCGTCTTGGGCGTTGAAGTCCTTAATAACGACCGTTGATTGAATCATATCTTTACCGGCCATAAAAACCGCACCGAACATCAAGAAGAAGAGATAGACGGGAACAAAGAACGTCCAGGAAATGAATTCGGACCACCAGCGACCCCATATCTGGCCTTTTAAAGCGGGAACCATATAGCTAAACCATGCCAACGGTGCGAAGATAATCAAAAACCAAAGTATGGGAATGCGCACGATGGTAAAAGCCGTGACCGTCAAAAATGCGAGAAATATGATGATAAAGAAAACAATAACCGTGAAGCCGAGGATTGCCAGTTGAATGATGCTGGGTTCACCGGGTATTTTTTCAGTACCGGCCCCGTTAAAAGTTGCTATTTCCTGCAGTCCAAAACCATTGGCGAAGAGTTCGCTCGTTTGGCCGATTGTGTTGAGGAATACGCTGCTAATGCCTGAAGAGAGATAAATTAGATATCGCGCAAAAGGCAAACTAAAATTTATTAACAAGGCGACGATTAAAAACGGGGCGATCATGCTTTCCCATCTGAATTTTGTATCAAATATCGTGCCAAAGGCCATCATGATAAGAATGAGTATGAAGAATAGATTTACAAAATTTTTCATGATGAACCAACCCGATGTCACTTGGGGTGGCATAAGCTGTGATGAGGCGCGAATAAATGTGTCAAGGAGTGCGGCTAAACCGGCAATGGCTTGGCCTAGTGCGGTTGTAACGCCAGCAATCGCCCAAAGCATAACTTGACTAACGCAGGTAACGGCATTGACGGGACACTTCTCGGCAAACTCTTTTAATTTTCTGCCCCAAAAAGCTTTCGCGCCTTCGCCTTGCGTATTACCGATCATAGATTGCGCGATGGCGTCTTGTTTCTTATTTATTTCCTTAACTTGCGCCGCGTAATCTTTGCCAGCCGCGCTATTCTTATCACTTAAACCTTTGTATAGTTGCTGGAGCTCTTTCTTGACTTTGGCGAGACGTTCCTGCTCGGCTTTTTTTGCTGCGGGACTTGAAATGCCACTAAGATACGCTTGTGAATCGGCGGGCATGGGTTTTTCCTTGGCAATGGCGGTTTGCGGCGGCAATAACGTGGAGCCGACAATGGCAAAAATAACAAAAAAATTAACAGCCAAAGAAACAAAACGAACTTTTATTGATCCACGTGTGGGTTTAAAGATATTCATTAAGGTGTCTCTTGCGGTGATACCGATGGTGCTGGTGAAGTTCCAACCTGCGGACAGAGCTGTTTTAGACAACTAACATAACGTCGAAAAATGCAGGCCACCTCTTCTTGGGCGCTCTTATCACCCATGGAGCAGGCGGATTCGGCTTCGCTTTGACAGAGATCTTTACAATCTTGTTCCGTTTGATTCGCGCCGGAATCTTTTATTTCTTGGTTGAGCGCGGCATCATCTTCGGTTTGCAGATCGGCGTCAGCTTGGCGTTTGCATTTTGAGCCGGGCGCATCAGAACCGCCGTTGCCACAGAGATCACTTAAACGGCCAGTCATAACACCCATTAATGACGCAACGAGTTCGGATAATTCATCGGTATTGGTTATCCAATCTAAGTTTTTCGTAATAAGTGATTGAGTTGTCTCGGCCAGTACTTTACCGGGCGTAGCGCATTGTTCGTGGCCGCCATCGAGCGTTGTACATTCAAACCCGGCGCCCGCGACGCCTTCGTTAATTTTAGATTGCTCAGCTATATCCGCGAAATCGTTTTTTTTCTGGATTGTCCTACTAAGGATATTGAAGTAATTGTTTTCAGGTTGCATCAAACTGCCAAATGTCTCCCAGCCGCCATTGCCCGCAAAATCCTTGCGAAATTCATCAACGCTAAAATCTTTTTCGATGCCATTAACCACAATCTTTTTTGGCAGGGTGCATTGTGTCGTTTGCATAATGGTATATTCGCCGGTCGGGTTGCGGAGTTTAGGCGCGCTATCTACGGCTTCCATACCGGTTGCTTTTTTAGCGCCAAAGAGTGGCGCGAGGCCTTCACGCAAATACTCACACCATGATGGTTCATATTGAATCTTTTTGCCGTAATAATCACCTTCCTCACTGCCATAAGCGGCAATATTAACCGTCTCTTGCCATTTTGAGAGGCCTTGACGGCGGGCATCATTGCGGAAGCCGGTCCAATTTGTAATCCAGGCCGGACCATCGCCCTTGGCATTTCCCTTTAGAACTTGATCAAGGAGTTTACCTTCAACCATCGCAAGGACTTTTTGAGCTAGAAGACGTGCAACAAGGTCGAGCGCGAATTCTTTGACCACCAGCGCGTAACTACCGGCATTGACGGTTTCCGGCTGTAACGCCGTAGGTGTAATAAAAAGCATGACAATCATAAAAATTGCGACACTGCGTCGTAGATAGAATTTTTTGTAAAGATTACCTAGTTTCATTGATATTGAGTAAATCTAAGGTGGTAAAGAGGGTTGAATTTGGAATCGCAACTTTATTTTTAGCCACCAGAATTCTAAGGTTTTGCAATAATCCTTGGGCAATGAGCATCTGCCGGCCGATAAGATTAACCGCAATCATGGAACGCACCGGGTCATCCGTGGGCGCTAATGCCAATTCGCGATGCGCAACGACCATGCTATGGAGCAGATCAAGTGTGGCCACATGCCAGGTCTTAAAAGAAGGCGGCACGGTTACGGCGCTCATGTGATCGTAGGCCTCGGAAAATGTATCGGCAATTTGCATATAGCCAACGCGCGCGCGCGCGGTATGGCCACTGACGAGATCTTGCGATGCTATAACGAATGTTGGTTGTGAACCGCCACTGATAATAGTTAGAACCGGCTCTTCAAGAAGCTCAGATAATTGTTGTAGATATAGCGCTTGTGCTTGTGGATCGTCACTGCTGAGTACGATACGCGTTGTAGAATCTTTATTTTCAAGCGCGGCATCGAGTGTCGCAAAGGCAATATCTTCAATATTTTTCTGGAGATCACCTTTATCGAGTCTTTTGGGTTGAATGGCTCCGGCAAATATTTTGGCAGTTATATTGTCAATTAATGCCAGAGTGAGATTAGTTTTATGGAGTGGATTGCCAACACTCTCGGATCTGTCATCTTTTTCGGGATCATACCCCGTTATGAGTTCTTCACCGTCGTAAAAACCATCGCCATCACTATCGGCATCATGATCGTTTAATTTTCCAAAATCCTGTTCATCATCATCATTTAAACCATCGCCGTCGGTGTCGCGCTGTTCATTAAAAACAAGCTGAATATTTGGTGCCGGTGCCTTGGCTGGCAAAACACCATTCTCATTAGCGTTAAGCTGTCCTGAGATATCAGCCGTTGAACCGATGCCGAACACACCCGCGGTACGTAAGGCCAAAAGTAATGCGACTGCCAACAACGTACCTAAAACCGCCTTCAGACGTGGCGAAAGACGATGTATATCACTGAAGAATGTTTGTATATTTATCACGTCTAAGAGTAACCGCGATCGTCCCCAAAACGACTATAAAAAACGGCAGAAGAATCCAATTACCAATGACATTATACCACGATTTATCTTGGCGTTCGTACAAGTTCCCTGTTAATAACTTCTGACCAACGCCCGTGGCGATTTTGGCCACGGAACCATCGCCATTTATGGCGTATGAAATACCCTGATTAATAACCATAAGTATCGGCGTGCCATTTTCGGCCGCCCGCGTACGGTTGAGCGCCAGATTCTGCTCTAAAAGCGCACCGTTACTTCTAAAACCACTGATGCTGGCTAGGCCAACGATAACATCTGTTTGTTTTGCAAGTTCACGAATGACTGCTGTTGAAGCAAAATCAGAACAAATCGCGGCAGTGATATTAAAGCGTCCGGTGTAGATGGGCGTTTTGCCGGGAAACGGCCCGGGGCTATATTCTCTGATCGTTTGAAATTTAGCAGTGAGATTTTTATCAAATAGGCGTACCAGCGGCCGAGTTATATACGGTATGTATTCGCCGTTGGGTGTCAAAATATGCTTATCATAGTAACCTAACAAACCACGTTCGGAATTGAGAAAGATCACGCGTGAGTAATACTTATTCTCATTTTGGATGCGTATTGACGCGACGACGGTAATCGGATGACCGAAAAGCTTTTGGAAATAGCGCTGGATTTCGGTTGGTGACATAAAGATACTCAAATACCGCAAAAAATCCGATGTTTCAGGCAGAGCGATGATCTCTGTTTGCGGCGCTTGTTTGGCAATAGCGCGGATCAACTCCAATTGGCGATTGAAAATTTTCAAATTATCTTTCTCCGTCAGTTCGAATTCTGTCGGTTCATCTGTTTGCGCCAGCGCGAATGGAATTGTTCGGCCGGCGTATTGATGTTTCGGCAATAACCAAGGCGTACCATAAATAGAGCTGAAGAATATAATAACCAACACAATAGCTTTACGTTGGCGCCAATAATTTTTTTGTATGATCAGCGTGCCGGCAATACCGACCATACCCAGTAGCATCGCAAGACCATACGTTCCGATAAATGACACAAGCCAAAGCAATATTTGATTATCGGCAAAAGCATATACCGGTGAAACGAGAGTCCAGTGTGCGCCCCACGTTGTCCCCGGGCCCCACCAGGCCAGTTCAAAAATAAATGAGCGCAGATATTCAGTGACGGCAAATAAACAGCCACTACTTAATGCAATAAGCCAGGGTTTTTGCGAGAGCTTGCGCAAAAGCCACCAGATACCGATGGCGAACAATGCCCAGGCCACAGCCATGGCGATTGTGCTCCACGCCCAAACCGCGCTGACTGTTAAAAATCCGGCCAGGCGGCTTTTGATACCGGCAACTTGTGCCGCATCAACACTAAAGTACCAGCGCATTGAGATGCCAAAATACACAAGGCCGGTAATGAGGCCAAGCCGCGCAGCGCGTTGCCACCCTAGCGCAGGGTCTGTTAGCGCAATACCTAGCGGTATAAAACCAAGCCAGGCCAATATAGACAGCGCGTGTGGCGGTAAACTTAAGGCGAAGA
The DNA here is from genome assembly GCA_964360715.1 of uncultured Candidatus Saccharibacteria bacterium. Taxonomy (GTDB): domain Bacteria; phylum Patescibacteriota; class Minisyncoccia; order 2-02-FULL-40-12; family IGHO2-01-FULL-4-A; genus CAYHYQ01. Next base: position 2,568 of record CAYHYQ010000032.1, on the reverse strand, counting down.
GTAGGCCGCTTAAGATTGCAAGGAGAGTTGTGCGGGGAGGTCGCGCCATTGTTGTACTGTAAGTGTTTCGGCTCTTTGTTTCAAATCAATGCCAACGACCGTGAGCGCTTGCACAATGGATTCTTTAGGCCGGGCCAAACCTGCCGTGAGTGTGTTAATAAGTTGGCCTCGCTTGCGACTGAAGCCGGCTTTAGCCGTGCGGAGTATCGCTTTAATTTCCGCAGGCGGTTCCGTACCGGCTGGGTCAATAACAATAATACATGAATTAACCGTTGGGCGGGGCGCAAAGGCCTGGGCCGGCACGAATGCCGCAATGCGTGCTGTACCATAAAGTTGTACCGCCACGGCGAGCATGCTCATATCCGGTGGCCTGGCGGTAATACGTTCACCAACTTCGCGCTGAACCATGAATACGATACGGCGCGGCCGCGGCCAGGTGCCCATAATGACACGCAACAGCTTGCCGGTCAGATAATAGGGAATGTTGCCGATAACACTATAAGCGCCCGCGGTAACACCTGTGTCGGCTATGTTGTATTGCAAAATATCGCTGTGCACGATGGTAATGTGTGTATTTCCGGTAAATAATTGCCGCAAACCAATGACCATTTCATCGTCTTTTTCAATTGCCGTTAGCGCCATGGCGGTTTGCGCAAGTATCTCCGTCAATGTACCGAGACCGGGGCCAATTTCAATCACGGATTCATTTGCCGATGGCGCCAATGTTGCGACAAGTTTCGCGTAGACGGCATCGTCAACAAGAAAATTTTGGCCCATGCTTTTAGCGGGCGTAATCTGCCAAGCCGCCAGACGTTGCTTGATTATTTCTTGGGCTGACATCTTAATATTTAATGATGCGTTCCCAATCACGTTGCCGGTCACGATTTAGGGTTTGCGGCGCGGCGGGCATAAACGATATGAGTTCTTCCGGTATTTCAAAAATAAAACGCGAGGGCGGATTAACCTGCGTTGAACCGTACATTGTGCGTTGCCGACAGAACAACAAATGCAGTTTTTCTTTGGCGCGCGTGACACCGACATAACAAAGTCGGCGCTCTTCTTCAAGCTCGGTCGGGTTAAACAAGCAACGGGCATGCGGAAAAACGCCATCTTCCATGCCGACGACAAATACCTCCGGGAATTCAAGACCTTTCGCCGAATGCAAGGTCATTAAGCGCAGTGCCGGTCCGCTTTCAGCGCCGGTATCAAGCTCTTGAATAAGCGCCACCTCTTCTAAGAATTTCTCGATACCCTGTGGTTTTTCTAGAATATCGTATTTTGCCGTGGCAGTGAATAACTCCTTGACGTTTTCCCAGCGCTCCTCGCCTTCAGCCGTACCATCGCGTAGATACGTTTCGTAGTGCGTGAGCTGTAAGACCGCGCGTACTAATTCGCTGGGTGTTGAGGTTTTTGCTTTCTGGCGCAGAGTATTTAACAGTTTACCGAGTTCTACGATAGCAGTCGCCGGTTTTTTGCCTAGAAGCTCATGTATTGCTTCACTATCACAGAGTAATCCCGATAATGCGCGACCGGTATCTTGCAGTTTTTTAAACGAGGTTGCCCCAATGCCGCGCAAGGGCGTGTTGTAGATGCGCGTGAAACTGGCTACGTCATCGGGATTCAAAGCCAGTCGCATGTAGCCCAGCACATCTTTTATCTCACGTCGTTCGTAAAAGCGCAGACCGCCGAAAATCACATACGGCACGCCGTGGCGCACGAGGGCTTCTTCAATGGCGCGCGATTGCGCATGCGCGCGGTACAGCACCGCGAAGCGATCCGGCTGAATATTTTTCTGCAGGGCTTCGCGCACCGTCGTCACGATATAATTGCCTTCTTCGTATTCGTCCGCATTTTCTTTTACGACGATGCGTTCACCGCTACTGTTTTTAGTCCAAAGATTTTTTACCTTTTGGCCTATATTTTTACGGATAATGCTATTTGCCGCTTCTAAAATTGTTTGTGTTGAACGGTAGTTTTGTTCCAATAGAATTATCTTTGCTTCCGGATAATCTTTTTCGAAATCAAGAATATTGCGAATGTCCGCGCGACGCCAGCCATAAATAGATTGCGCGTCATCACCCACCACGGCGAGATTGCGATGTTTCTTGGCGAGCAGATTAACCCAAATGTATTGCGCGTGGTTCGTATCTTGATACTCGTCTATCAGAATATATTTAAATAATTTTTGGTAACTCGCCAAGACATCTGGCTGTTCGCGGAACAAACGTACGGTCAGCATGATCAAATCATCAAAATCCAGGGCGCCGACCGCACGCAAGCGGTCTTGATACGCGCTATACACTGAAGCCAAGACGCGCTCGCTTTGGTCACTGGCGCGATTAGCGAATGTTTCCGGGCCCGTCAATTCACTTTTCAAATGAGAAATTTTATCAAGCATACTGCGCGGCACGAAGCGTTTCGGATCAAGACCCAGACCTTCAATAACTGTTTTTGCCAGGGCGCGTTGATCATCGGTATCGTAGATTACGAAACTGGCGGTGTAACCGAGTTTAGCGCCATGTACACGCAAAATTCGCAAGCATACAGAGTGAAATGTGCCCATGGTCG
>CAYHYQ010000031.1:0-8322 GCA_964360715.1 uncultured Candidatus Saccharibacteria bacterium | reverse complement strand
CGCTACATTCGAATAATTTTGTCGGTATGACCATCGCGGCCTTTGCGCCGGAATCAAATATACCCATACACACATCTTGCCGCGCGATAAAATTAGGTAATTGCTGGAGTGGCCAGCGTTCGGTCAAAAATGTTACGTTTGATAACTCAAGTTTCGCGGCCAACTGCTGTGCCGCGGTCAAGGTTTGACCGGTACCGAGCAACTCAAAACTGATATCCGGCCGATTTTTAAGCATGTCCGCGGCTTTTAAAATATAATCAACGCCATGCAAAGGTATATAAGTGCCGTAGAAACCAACACGAAATATATTAGATGGTCTCGGTGTTTGCGGTACGAATAATGTGTCGTCAACGCCCATCGGAACGACAGAAAACTTTTCCTGAGCCACATGAAATTTACTAGCAACATAACGCGCGTGCGCGGCCGTATCCATAATAATCCGATCGGCGACGCGCACGGCCGACCAGTCAACACAATATGCATACCAGGCAACGGGCGACCAGCGGCTATGCTCGCGACGATCCTCGATAATTGTGTTATAAATTGACAAAAACATATCAAGCACGATTGGTTTACGCGTCAATAATTTTGCCCAAAAGATAATCTTATGGCCCGGAAATGGTACGAGGATGACATCGCATTCCTTGGCTACGCGCCGAAGCTGTCGCCAGAGCTGTATCAGATTGCGCGGAAAACCGGCCCGACTGTGACATTCGACAAACTCAGCGCCGATACGGCGCAGGCCAAGCAATATTATCCGACTGCGCGCATTATCTTTATTATATGTGCCAAAAATACAAATTTTCATGAGATAGTTTGTAACGCGTCGAATAAACGTTCCGCGAGTCGTTGTCGCGAATGGTGTTCGATAATAACCGCGCGCTGAGCTTGGCGTACGACAGCACGCGTTTCTTCTGGAACTGTCATGAGTTTTATCATACGCAGTGCCAAATCCTCGCTATTGCCTTCTGGAAAAATACAAAAACGCCGAACATCCTCATCGAGGAATGGTGTTAACGCTTGGTTTGAAGCAATAGCAATACAACCTGAAGCCATCGCCTCGAGCATGGTTTTATCAAAACTTCCGGTCGGTGTCATATTCACGAATAATTGATGACGATGATAGAGATTACTCGCCTGACTGTGCGGCACACGACCCAACCACTGAATGGTATTTTGTAATTGTAATGTATTTGCCAGCTGTACCAACCAGCATTCGTAATCACGATCTATATCAGAGGTGGGTGCGCCGGCGATGGTTATGCGGACATGTGCAAAAACAACGGGTGCGCGCTCACGTATGAACGCGCATGCCTGTAATAATAATTCAATATGTTTGACCGGTGAGATACGCCCGAGAAAAAGCACGCCCTCGGTTGCGGCCTGTAGCGCCATTGAGAACTGTTCCGTATCAACGCCCTGACCGACAGCCACGATTTTAGAGCTGGCGATCGGAAATGCTTGCGGCACCGAGGTCACAATGCGATCCGCGAGCCAAGTCGCGACGCGTAACTTAAAACTCCCCTTCCAAACCGCATACCAGAACGCGGTTTTTTTGCGCGCAAGCGCGGCAACCGGCCAGACGGCCACAAGCCACGCCGGCGCCATAAAACAAAAAATGGTGTCATATGTTTTGCGCTCAGACCACACTATGCGCCACAAACATATAAGACGCCGCAAGCGTGACGCCATTTGTTTTTTGTTAATTAAATGAATTTCAACATTGGCTGGACAAGCATACATTCCTTGAAATTGAGTCACGACAACTATTGATGCGCACCGCCGCGCAAGATCATCAAGCCAGCCGGTGAAAAAACCGAGTAGATCATCGTTGCAATCGAGTTTGTTGACTATGATAAGTAACTTCATGAAGTCAGGCGCTTAATCTCGTTGGCAAAATTGGCAATGGTTGCGCGCCGCTCAAAGCGTGCGGCAATGGCTAAACCGGCGCTGGCAAGACGTGCGTGTAATGTCGTATCATGCCGGACGCGCTCAATGGCTTGAGCCAATGCCGCGGGTTGCCAGTCGGCAAATACAACCGTTTCACCGTTACGACCCAAATCTTCCATAATCCCGACATGCGTTGTCACAACCGGCACACCGCAAGCCATGGCTTCAACGGCCACGCGCGGCCCACCTTCGTTATAAGAAGCTACTACGAGCATGCCGGCCTGACGCATGAGCGTAGAAATTTCAGCGGCATCACGCGCCCAGCCGTGCAACTGTACGCGATGTTGCAGACCAAGTGCCTGAATACGTTGTTCAACAGCAGTGCGTTGTGGCCCTTCACCCACAATACAAGCCGTGGCCTGTGTTTGAGCTAAGGCCTCAAGGAATAAACCGAGACCCTTATTAAGTACCAGACGACCGACGAGAATACAATCGAATACCCTTTTTGTCACTACTGGTGTATATGTTTGAAGATCTATATATAATGACGGAATATAGATAAGTTTGTTGCGTGGTACACCGGCCTTAGCTAAGAAATCGGGCGTTTGACGCTGATTTACGACCTGGACGGCTGTCGCGTGACGGGCATCAGCAGAGGCAAACCATTGTATTGCTTTGCGCTGTACGTCTTCGCGCCAATCAGCCGCGCGCGGATAACCAGGTATGTGATGAAATTGGAGTATATATGGCAATTGTGTGCATCGCCATAAAAGATAGGCGCCCAGCCCGTTATAAAACGGCGGATATTCTTGCACCACGACTGAACGATAATGGTATTGTGTATGCAACTGCGCACCGTAACGCGCAAGCCACCATGGATGTCTCAATATGCGCTTTGGCGATATATGAATCCAGACATTATCGAATAAACGCGTTTCGGCGGGTAAACCATGCGCGTGCGGTGCCAGAATATCAATCCTCTGCCAATGATGGCGTAATTCTTCGAGCGTATAGTATAGCGCGCCGGTACTCCCACGCGCCGCCGCGGCCGCACTTCTGCCTGAAATCATTAAAAGATTATCCATTTTTTTTAGGCAAAACTGATGTGTAGAGCGCGATAAACTTATCAATATGCTGTCCAATATCATACTGCTTGGCTTCGAGCGGGCCGTTGGTCGCGAAAAATTCTCGCACTTCAGCATTCTCGATTATAATCTTAAGCCGGTGCGCCAACCTATCAATATAGTGTACACCACGCTGAACCACGAAACCGACAGTATCAGCTACAACTTCCGGCACGGCACCGGTCTCAAGCGCGACAATCGGCAAGCCGGCGGCCATTGACTCGATAAAGACAATCCCGAATGGTTCATACAACGATGTCGAAAGATAAGCGGAAGCGGAACGAAAATAGCGGTGAATCTCGGTTGGTGAGACCTGTGGCAAAAGTTTGACTTCATTCATTAGATTCATTGAGCGGATCAGTATTTTTAAACGTTCAAGTACCGCGGCTGAACCGCCGCCGACAATATAGAGCAAAAAGGGCGTGGTTGATATTTCTTTCAAACGCGCGGCAACATGCATTTGCGCTTCAATATTTTTCCAGGGCACTAACCGTGAGACCGAAAGAATGATTGGCCGCGGTTTCATATCGGGCATGTCGGGTCGTAATAATGTCGCCCCTTCACGATATGGTTTTATATCAATGTAATTCGGCATCACGACAACTGATGATTCCGGAATACCGAGATGTTGTACCAGAACATTACGCTGATACGCGGACTGCGCCCAGATACGATCAAAGGTTTTTAAAATACGCTGTTCGAGCCAGCGCAACCACCGCGCTTTGAGTGATATTGTAAAAACATCGGCTATTTCGATAACCTTTAATGTATCGCGATTAATGGTTTCAAACACAAAGTCGCCGGCATATTTTATGATTGTTGGCACGCCGCGTGCTTTGAAATAACGACCGACAACATAGCCGAAGAAACGCACGCTGTTAACTTGTACGATATCGGGTATGCCGGCAGAAACAATTACGCGTAACATTGCGCGCAAATGAAAGTATTTTAAAAATTTGCCGAAGATCGCTATGTTGCGCCGCATTGTGTAGACCATTATGTCATCACGCTTTTCAATGCTACGTTCGTGACCAAAAGTCAGCACGCTGACCGTGTGTCCGGCAGTCGCCAGCGCATGCGCCAAGTCATATACTTGTTTTGCCGGCCCACCGATTGCCGGTGGATAAACACCGGTTGCTAAGAGAATACGCATGTTAGTGTGTGTCTATAAGGTTAAAGTATATAATCGCCAACAGACCACGCAAACCATCGGTCCAGCGTATTTTTTTGCCTGCGGCATAGGTGCGCGGATAGTAAGCCACGGACACTTCCGCAATACGGTATGGACTGACGCGCGCGGTCAATTCGGCTTCAATTGCAAAGCTATTTGATTTTAAATGCGGTATTATTGCGCGTATAACATCACGCGTAAAAACTTTATATCCGATATAGATATCACTGAGTTTTTTGCCATTCAGAATTCGCGAGACAAACGACAAAAAACGGACGCCCCAATAATTTGAATGATACCGCAGTTTATTACCGTGCGAATTAAGAAAACGATTGCCGAACACGACGTCGGCCTTATCCTTGATGATTGGTTCGATGAGTATTATATAGTCATTCGGATCTAATTCCAAATCGGCATCCTGAATAATTATTATGTCGCCCGTTGCTTTTTCAAAACCACTTCGAATAGCGGCGCCTTTACCTTGATTGTAGTCATTCAAAATTACGCTATAACGGTCAGCCATACTTGTATCCAATATACGCGAACCATCAGTCGAGCCATCATCAACGAGCAATATCTCCTTTTGAATATCCGGTATAACAACGCGCTCAATCTTGGCTAGCAACGCCGCTAAGGTGTTTTTCTCGTTATATACGGGAATAATGATAGATAACGTACGCACGATAATAACTATATAAAAAGTAAACTAAAAATGAAGGATTGAACAGGTAGCCGATATGGCGCGGCCGCCACCGGACCGGTTAACACGGCAAAATAAATAATCAAACAAAAGCACATAATAATTACGGGTATGACAGCACGATTTTTATTACGCCAGTGTTGTCTTAATCGGACAATGATCCCAATATAAACGACCAACCAAATTAATTTGCCCAAACTGAATAAAAATACTGTTAAACCGCCCCGACCAAATACATAGGTCGTTATCTCACGCCATTGGCCCTGTGCCGCCAATAATGTAACTGAAGTCGTATTATGTAATGTTATGCCAAACAAGGGATAGAGTTTTTGATAACCGTCATTCAGGAAAAATGGTAACAGTGATAAAAGATGAATTCTAGTATACAACCACCAATGCGGCACAATAATCGTCAATGCCGCCGAACGTAAATAAGGTCCGAACTTGGGATCAAAATAATCATCCTGCTTAGTATGTCCCGTATCGCGTGTTGCCTGTTGTAATAACAGAGTTTGCGCGGTCGCAGTACCGATATGCTGTTGCGCGGCCACGACCGCGGCGGCGTTATAAAAATAGAGGTTATACGAAGGTAACGATGAAATATCCAAACGATTAAACGTAATTAAATTGCGAGTAAGCCAGGGTGCCAATACCAACAGACATACACTGACGAATATTAAACCGTGTTTTATAGACAAACGCCGGGGTCTGATAAACATAGCTATACCGGCTAACGTAAGTAACGGCAAGAATTGCGCAATGGGCTTTATAAGGATAGCTAGGGATAAAAAGATTGCTGACCAAATTAGAGTTTTTACATTTCGCAGACGATAATATCGCAAGAATAAGAAGCTCGCAACAATAATACATGCGGTGAATAAAGATTCGGGCGTGGCAATATTGCCGTTTAATAAGCCGTATGGTTCTACAGCAAAGAATAACGTTGCGTAAAAAGCACGGCGCTCATTTGTATAATTATTTAGTTCACGATACATAAATACCGCGACCAAAGCCATGACACCATCTTGTAAAAGCCAAACAAACACCGGCCACCAGTGAGCGCTGATGCCGTGTAAAATGGCTAAAACTATAGAATACAACGGCGTACGAAACATTATTGGTACAAACGGCGCGGTGCTACTGGCTGAAAATACACCGTGCTGGAAAAAATTGAGACCGGCGGTTAGATATTGCCGGGCATCAGTATCGGTATAAGATACCGCCGCGCCAAAACGCCAAATTACCAAAGCAAAGACAGTCAGTTTTGCCACTAGGGCAATTACAAATATTATTCGTGAACGATCTTTTACCAATTGAATTTTATGATTGACCATAAGATACGTACGCCGTCGGTCCAGCGAATTTTTTTACCGTCAGCGTAAGTGCGCGGATAATAATGTATCGGCATTTCACGGTACTTAAGTTTGCCACGGCCCGTGAGCGCGACAATCTCGGTCTCAATAGCAAATGTATTTGAGCATAAGCGCGCACAATACCAATCACGCGCTTCGCGGGTAAATAACTTATAGCATGACGTCGGATCTTCAATCCGGACACCGGACAACAATGCCGAACTGGCACCGATAATACGATGGGCTAAAAATTGTAAACGACTAATCGGTTGCCAATGATTTAAGCCGCCAAAACGTCTGCCGAAAACTACAGTGAGATGTTCACGGCGCAAAAGCGCCAACATTAAACCGTAATCCGCCGGATCATATTCGAGATCGGCATCTTGGATTGCGTAGTAATCACCGGTTGCCGCCATTAAACCGCGCCGAACCGAATAACCCTTGCCCGAATTGCGTTCGTTTAATAATACGATAATACCTTCGTGCCGCAGTGTTTCAAGAATCTCACGTGTGCCATCAGTCGAGCCATCATCAACAATCACAAGTTCTTTCGTACAACCGTCCATCGGCGCTTTCATAACCGCTTCAATAACCGTACGCACGGTCTTAATCTCATTATAGACGGGCATGATGATGGAAATTGTTGCCATGTCAGTGCTCATAGATTACGACTAATGGTCCCAGACGGTCAATGCTGAAAAGATCACGCCAAGGATTGCGTAAATCACCCGGAAATGCCAGCCGACAAATGTAACCCCTGGAGTCGGGTGAGAATTTCACACTGAGGCGCCAATTTTGTATCAAAGGCCGCAATGCCCCGGCTGGATCACCGCAATCTTCAGTAGAAATAACAAGATAATCCGACTGTTGGAGCGCTTTAGTCCAAGTTGTAATTGGTAACTGCCACAAACGCAATAAGGGTATGTCCTCTGCTCTTGCTGGCGTGAGTAACATCGCCTGATCACGCCGACCAATCATACCGCCGAATTGTTCCGTAAAACGAATACTTTCAAGGGTCGGTGTTAATGCTATAGCTGGTGATGTAGTTGCTATAAATTTACCATTCCTTAAATGTACACTTATATTATTTGCCCAAACTGTTGCTAATTCGCGAGTATCCGGCCGTGATAAAAGTTGCATTAAACGTAAGGGCAATACAAGCATTGCAACAATACATATAAATACAAGTGTTATTCTGCGAATTTTATAAGAGTATGTGTAGTCATGAGCAAACCAATCAATCCAAACCGCAGTGCTCAGAATACTAATCATTGGAATTGCCATGGCTACAAGCAAAATACAGTAACGCGGCAAGGCCAAATCATACATACCGAACAAGGCCACAAAACAAACTATGAACAAAAGAATAGCGCCTCTATCAGCCATAAAGAAAGTGTGAAGACGCTTCTGTAATGTTAAGTATAAAATACTGAATATGCCGATAAATGTTAATACCGGTTCATAGCCAAGCAACACATGTATAATTTGCAAAAACCCCTTACCGGTAAATGAAAAGATGCTATGCTGACCGCCGGAACCGCTGATATCTAAACCGGCATGACCCGTAAATGCACGATTAAAACTGAATAATATATGCGGATATGCCAAGATACCGATTAACAATGCGACTGTGCCGGCAATTAATATATGGCGTGGGATGCATATGCGACGTGCACGGATACTTTGATATACAGCCGGCGCGACTAATATCACAAGGACTAGTATGCCACTTTGAAGCGTCCCGATGGCCAGACCTGCCGCAATACCCATTGCCGTTGCCGCCCTCAGTGTTTTCGTTTCTAGCCAACGTAAATAAAACCAATAGGTGAGGAGTACAAAAAAACCTAACACGATATGCGGCCGTTCAGTACGCGAAAATTGAATCAATAAAAACGAGAGCGACGTGAGTACGACGGCAATACAAGCAGGAAGCTCCGGACGGGATATGCCACTGCGCTGAGCCAAACGCCAAGCACAGCCAAACGTCAATGGTATCATTAGCACGCCCGCCAAAACCGATAATACTCGGGCGACGCCAAATGTAACTGCGGGATTGAGCGCTAGCCATTGCTGACCTTCATTTAA
>CAYHYQ010000030.1:0-8430 GCA_964360715.1 uncultured Candidatus Saccharibacteria bacterium | reverse complement strand
AGTGGCCTTGTGGCGCAACATGTCTATCTCTTCATTTATTTTGGTGTCTTTTTCTATATAAGTATCGGTCTGGGGCATATAGGCCTCGGGTTGGTAATAGTCGTAATATGAAACGAAATAATGCACCGAATTATTCGGAAAAAATTCTTTAAATTCCTGATAGAGCTGTGCCGCCAGCGTTTTGTTATGGGAAATAATTAAGGTCGGTTTGCCGTAGTTGGCAATCACATTGGCCATGGTAAAGGTTTTACCCGAACCGGTGACACCGATAAGTAGTTGATCTTTAAAACCCTTTTTACCTTTCTTCAGACCAGCCGAAAGTTTCGCAATCGCTTGCGGTTGGTGGCCGGCCGGTTCAAATTTTGACACCAGTTGAAACATTGACATTTGGCTTTAAATAATGCTATAATTAATATGTACTTTGAAAGGAGAGAGAATCTATGGAAAGGGATCTCATTGACGGTTTGAAGATTGCCGCGGCGATCTTCTTCGTTTTCCTTGTCGTACAGGGGGTGCTCGGGTTTTTCGGATTCTGGACCCCACAGCAGGTTCAGGTCAACAGCACACAGACCGTGACCCAGTCCAGTGGCGGGGTCAACATCACTATCAACAACCGCTAACCGGGAAAAAGGGAGATGACATGTTCGGCTTGAGTCAGTCGGCACAGGCCACGATCGGTTTCATCGGCGCGCTGGGCTGTCTCTTCGATCTTCTCGTTCTCGGTGTCGCGAGTATTAGAGAGGAGAAGAGCACAGTGATGTGCGTGTTGGCACTCGTTGGTGCCGTCATCTCGGCCGCTGGTGTAATCTTCTTCTCTTACATGATTTGCGACGTGAAAGGTTGGTGAAGCAAATGAGTACTCAATTGTATACATTGCTCGTGCTGTTTGGTCTGCCGACAGGTGCGGTCGGTAGTGCCTATTACGTAAACTGCATCAAGAAGGCCAAGATAGGGACGGATTCAAGTTTGTTCCTGTTAGGCCTTTTCGTCTCTGTCGTAATCGTTATTGTTGCCGGTTATCAATTCGGCAAGCTAGCGCATCTGTGGGCGGGGTTCTAGCAACCTCACGCCCTGCCGCCCCCGAGGCGGCTTTTGTTTTGATTAAAGAGCTTTCTATCTTAAAATGAGATAGAATAAAGCATAGTATGTCTTCCGAGCGGATTCTGCGGCCGAAGCGGGCACGGTTCATGACTTTAGTCATGAGAGCGAAGGCCGTATCCTCGGAGCTCCGTCGCTGGCGGAGCGAGAATGAGCGAGGAAGATATACTATGCGGTTAAATAAATAAAAGTACTATGATCGGCTATCTTGATGGAATAATCAGAGTTTTGGCTGACAAGTATGTTGTCATTGACGTGGCCGGTGTTGGCTACCGGGTCACTATCCCACAGAAAATGAGATTAAGTTTAACAACAACAGGTGTGCCAGTCAAGATGTACACACACTTCATTTTGAACCCCCGAGACGGCAGTGTGGAGCTGTATGGTTTTGAAACGCCGGAAGAACTTAATTTTTTTGAACTCATTACAACTATTTCAGGCATCGGTCCCAAGTCGGCGCAAACCATTCTTTCAAAAGCCGATTTACAACAACTACAAATTGCCATTATACAAGGTGATGAACGCTATATGACAAAAGTGGCGGGCATCGGGCCCAAGACCGCGCAACGTTTAATTCTTGAACTTAAGGAAAAAATGAAACGCGTGGATGTCACTGGCGGTCAGACGGGCGATATGTCGGCACGCAATGAAGCCATAGACGCACTGGTGTCGCTGGGTTACTCGGAAATGGATGCGCGTGATGCACTCAAGCAAGTAACCGCCGAATCGGCCGAAGAAAAAGTAAAAGCCGCATTACGCATGTTGGGTAAACATCCGCAATAATCATGGAGCTACCGTTGTTACAAACCGATGCTTGGCTGGAGTTTCAGCGTTCGTTCGGGCGCACAATCTTTTCGTACGACCACAATGGTATTCGCGCGCGGTTTATTCGCCAGCAAGCGGCGCTGGGTTGGAATTGGCTGTATTGCCCACAGGGACCGCTCATTGATTACAGTGTCATGAGCGGTGGTGTACATCATGCGTACGAAGCATTTGAACACTGGCTTATAGAACAAGCGACACGGGAAAAATCTTTGTTTGTGAAAGTTGAGCCACACGATGTAAAAGCCGCCGAACTTATTGCGACCGGAAAATTTCAACATACGAATGAAAGCGTACAACCCCATCGCACAATTATTGTTGATTTGAATGGAGATAATAACGAATTGCTGGGGCGCATGCATCACAAAACGCGCTATCACATACGCCTGGCTGAACGTGAAGGTATCACTGTTGCGTCCCATGGCACGATTGAAGAATTCTTGGAATTGATGAAGCAAACCACAAAGCGCGACCAATTTCGCGCGCATCATGATGACTATTACCGTGCGCAATTGGAATTTTTCAAACACCGTACCGATGTAACGCTAGAGTTATGGATTGCCCGTACGCATGGCGCTGCCGCTGCCGCGGCGCTTGTGGCTACGCACGGTAGTAATAGCTACTATCTGCACGGCGCTTCCAATTATGCGTATCGAGAACTGCGCGCGCCATTTGCTTTGCATTGGGCGATAATGCGCGCCTTACGCGAGCGGGGCGTACAACACTACGATTTGTGGGGCATTGATGCCAACAAATGGCCGGGCGTGACTCGTTTCAAAAGCGGTTGGGGCGGCCGTTTGGTTGAATACCCCGGCGCTTTCGACATGAAATTGCGCGCGTTACCTTCATTCGCTTATAAAACTCTCAAACGCCTGCGCCGCTTGATTTAGAGTCAAAATAGCCAGTTATAGCAATGTTTTTGTGTGTGTACGAGCACATATTGACTTTTATATAAATAAGTGCTAGTATATCGGTATGCAGAATGGCAAAGAAATACCGGAATGAACCGGGGTTTCAGCGCTGTTTGGAGAACGAAAGGAGGGACTGGCCATGAAGCGCCGGCCCGATTCGTAATGAAAGTTTTTTAAAAAAAACGCAACACCTTAAAATAAAAATTTTTGGTTTTGTCCGTGATGGCTAACCACGGGTATGCGGTGTCATAACCGTGTGCGAATGGGGATAATAAATAAAATTTATTATCCTGGCTCCTGTCGGAGTAGTAACACAGACATTCTGACTTGTATTATATAAGGATGGGGTTCTGGCGCACTTGCTTAGCGCCAACACTGACATCGCCATTACGAGCGCAAGCTTGTTGACGGAAAAATCTGTGAAGCTAAGCCGTTGAACCGTGCAGGAACAATATAATTGGTCTGGCGGTGATTGAGATATGAGTAATTTTGTCACTCATATCAATATAGTTGCCGGGCTCCGATTTGAGTGAATGTTCGGGTTGCAACGGTAGCGCAGTCGGGTCAATGTCGTACCTGATTGCGGCTGAGTTATTCGCGGAGTCCACTGGTGGACTCTGGATCCAATTTCTGCATTTGCACTGCAGGCCGCGGGCATTCGCGGTTAACGCGTGGCGTATGGGTAAAACCGTGCGTCGCGCCAGCATGTGAATCGGGCACTGCCCTAGGCGCTGGTTTCTGGTGGGGAAATACACTAAAAGTATTTTCTACCGGTTATCTGGCGTGACAACATTCACCTTTCCCCGACGCCTCGGCGAGGCGGAGAAGGAGAGTAACGTGAAGAAAAACAACGGCAACCGGCAGGTTGCCTTTACCCTCTCCGAGGCAGTCGGGCGTGACTTAACGCCCGAGCGGATCGGCGGCAAGGCGCATGGCCTTGTGCGCATGTCCCGCCTCGGTTTGGCCGTCCCACCGGCGTTCTTCGTAACGACCGGTGTCTCGCGTGCTTATCTGCAAACGACAGAACTCCCACAGCGCACTCACTTCCATGTGGGACGCTGTTTGGAGTGGCTCGAGCGTACAACCGGCAAGCGGTTCGGCGATCCGTCGAACCCGCTGCTGGTCTCCGTGCGATCGGGCGCGAGCGTCTCAATGCCCGGGATGATGGATACCATCCTGAACCTCGGGCTGACGCCGGCGATGTTGCCGGCGCTGGCCGCTTTCGGCGGCGAGCAGTTCGCGCAGAAAACTTACAGACGGTTCGTTGACGGTTTCCGCAAGGTTACCGGTAGCGAGCCGCCGGCTGACCCGCGCATGCAATTGCAGATGGCCATCGAGGCCGTGTGCTTTAGCTGGACGAACGACCGCGCCATCGCTTATCGCAAGCAGAATGGCATTGCCGAGAATCTTGGCACAGCCGTGACTGTGCAGGCGATGGTCTTTGGCAATCTCGACGCGCAGTCCGGCACCGGCGTGGTGTTCTCACAGAACACAACCAACGGTGACCCGGGCATGACCGGCGAGTATTTGCCGGAAGCGCAGGGCGAAGACGTGGTTGGCGGTGGCGTGACGCCGCCGCCGATCGGGGAGCTTCAGAAACAACTGCCCGATGGATACGCCCAGCTTGAAAAGTGGGTGCGAGCGCTGGAGAAAGAGTACAGCGATGTGGTTGACGTGGAGTTCACGGTCGAACGCGGCCAACTGTACATTCTGCAGTGCCGGGTGGCCAAGCGGTCGCCGTTGGCGGCCGCTCGCATTGCCGTGCGTGATGTGTGGGCCAAAAAACTCACCAAAGCGCAGGCAGTTGAACTGTTGGCGCCGGAAGAGCGTCTTATTCTAACGCGCCAGGAGTTCAGCAAGAGTGCCGTCGAAGGCGCACACGTCGTTTGCTATGGCCTCTCGGCTTCGCCGGGAGCGGCCATTGGTTACTTGGCGCTATCCTCGCGAGAGGCGATCGCGCTCAAAGCTAAGGGCATGCGCCCAATCCTCGTAGTTGAGGACACGACACCGGACGATTTGTCTGGTATGCAAGCGTCAGTGGCCATTGTCACGGCCAACGGCGGTACTACCTGTCATGCCGCGGTCGTGGCCCGCTCGCTGGGTATCCCGTCTATCGTCGGTGTCTCTGCGGATAACCCGATTCAATTTCGGAATCTGCAAGGTGAAACCGATCTGGTCTCGGTTGACGGCACGAGCGGCACCGTGTATCTGGGCGCTCTGCAGTTGACCAACCCGACTCACGGCAAGGAGATTTCACTCTTCTTGAAGTGGGCGACGGAGATTAAGCCCACGCGAATTCCCAACTTCGAGGCCTTGCGTGAGGGCAGGTATTCGGCCAACGAGATGTTGACCGATTTCTATCTGCTCGAGCGCATGGTACTTGCGGCCAAGGGAACGGCGCTCGAGCACGAAGTTGCCAATCTGCGCCGGACGCTGAATCGCGAATATGCCGAGTTGTTCGCGGCGTATCTCATCGTTGCGTCTGCCGGTGAAGTGCGCAGGGCTTTTACCACCAATAGCAGGGTATCTGCGCCCATTACGCAGGAAATTCTGCGCACAGAGTACGGCTATGACCGTACCTACACCACCAGTCATGACGAACGCGAGGTGGCACAGGGTATTGGTATTGCACTGAAAGATGCCAGCCCGGATCGGCTTCAGCGGTTTGTTAGTACCGCCGCAATTACTTTTGCGGCCAGCGGCTGGGATTCGTTCGAGGGTGGCGAGGCATGGCTGAAAATTGCCAAAGCGGCGCTGGATTGGTTGCGGGGTACGGTCACGGACGCCTTGTTTATTGATCATGTGTTCGACCTTCGTCATAACGGAGGTTGCTTGTTCAATAAGCATGATGCATTCGAACTCCACACCATTGAATACACTTTGCTCTCGCAATTGAATTTTAAGAAGTTTTTCAAAGGTTCCCTCGTAGAATTTTATACGGGAATCATGGAGAACTCCTCGAGAGCAGAACTTTCGCCACGGGTTGAGGCCTTGTGGCAGAAGGGGTTAGACCTGTGGCGAAACGGGTAGGGTTGTTAAGGAAGTTGAAGTTGAAGCTGAAGAAAGCTGGCCCGGTTACAGTACCGGTGCGGCTGTGCGAACATCGCGGTGTGCCCGTCAGCGTGGGTCAGTACACGATCTACGCGGGCGGCACGCAGCATTTCCAGCCGGGTGATCTCGAGGGGTACGATCTGATCGTGCCGCTCGTCGAAGATCACCGTCTGCCTGTGTTCCCCGACGGCGCGAACGTGCGCCGCTACGAGATTCAGGATTTCCAGGCACCACCGAAAGATTTCCCGGAGTTTTTGCGGGAGTTGATCGGTGAGCTGGAAGCTGACAAGAAGATTCTCATCTTCTGCGTCGGCGGCCATGGCCGGACCGGTACGGTGCTTTCGGGGCTGAAGTGGCTTTTGGAACCGGCATTGGGAAACCCGATTGCCGCCGTGCGAATGCAGTATTGCCGCCACGCGGTGGAGACGCAGTTCCAGATTGCCGCCATTTTGGCGCTCGCACAACTCAAACCATAAGAGAGAGGAGATAGACATGAAGATTAATCCAGTCATGTCGGGTACAGAGGGTACCCGGAAGTACGTAGTGCTGGCCGGCAGCGCCCGGGGCGTCGTCGGCATCCGCATTCTGTCGGACAGGGCCGCGGCGCGGATTCGCGTTGAGCCCACGAAGGCAGGGGTCAAGCACTTGACCAAGGTGTTGACCAGCGAGGATGGCTGGAAGCAGCCCGGCGATGCTGGCCAGAACCGCTTCTCGAAGGTGGGTGGAACCACCTTGTTGCTGCGGGTCACCCTGGCCGAGGCATTGAAGGCCATCGGCATTGGAGCGCTCAAGAGCGCGCAGATCTGCGCCGGCACCCTGAAGGCGAATATGTCCCGGGTGGCGGCGGTGGCCAGTGTGAAGGTGTCGGCCAAGGCCACGAAGCAGGGTATCGTCGCCTTGCTGGCCGAGGCCGCGCAGTAAGGCAATAAGCAACGTTTCGTTGTAGCGGGGTCCGATTTATCGGACCCCTTTTTTTAATACGTCCTCTACAACTATTGACAATATTTAACGCTGGTGCTATCATACAAAGCGTGAGTCATGGACTCACTAATGTGGATTTTTTGAGTAAAGTAGTACAGACAAAAAATGGAGTTTCACGCCGAGCCGGCGGACTATGGCCCAGTCGGTGGTTTCTTCAGGAAAACACGCCGTCTGCGAGGTGCTGTGGCTTGCAGTTCGTGCTACCACCTCACATTGAGTTTAACAGCGCTTCGTGTCCTGAACAGCGGAAGCGCCGCTAGCACGACGTATGCGTAGCGTTGTGTAAGCGAGAGTTCATTGGTAGCGCCCCCGGTGGGCGCTACATCAAAACCGCCAGGCCTGGCGGGTCCGCAGACGCATGCGGATATCAGCTACGTTTCTCGCCAGAGACGCAGCGAACGGCTCGAAACCGGGTCTAACGACTCTAGGCGCTGGGGTAACTGGCGCGACAATGGTCTCGGAAGAAGGGCGTGTGGCCTCGACGCAGACAAAACGGGGCAGGGCGAGTCGAAAATTATGGATGTCTAAAATAGTTAAGCCCTTATGTGAAAAACATGTAAGGGCTTTTAATTTTGTATTATCTTTGTTTTTGATGCCTGCGCTGTGGTAGCATTAAACCATGTTGCAGGAACGAACTTTTGTCGAAAAATTGTTACGTTTTGGGCGACGGGTAATTCCGCGGCGGATTTTTAAGTTCGGCCAATCGCCATACCACTGGTTAATGAGTATGCTCGGTGCAATCATCTATGGTTTTCCAGCGCGCAAATTGAAAGTTATCGCCGTGACCGGCACAAAAGGCAAGTCAACAACAGTGTATATGATTGCCAAAGCCCTTGAAGAACAAGATGTGGCCGTGGCGGCCATTGGCTCATTGGGTTATAAAATTAAGGACCGCATGTGGCCGAACACATTGAAAATGACAATGCCGGGCCGCATGCGTTTGCATAAATTTATGCGCGAGGCCGTGCGCCAGGGCTGTACGCATTTGGTTTTGGAAACAACATCGGAAGGCATAGCGCAAAAACGCCTAACCGGTATTAACGTTGATTGCGCGGTCTTTACGAATCTGCACCACGAACACATTGAGAGCCACGGCTCATTTGAAAACTACCGCGCGGCCAAGCAGAAATTATTTTATAAAACGAGACACATGCATGTGGTAAATCTTGATGATCCGCACACCTCGTATTTTATGAACATCCCCTGTCAAAAAAGAATTACGTTTGGTTTAACGGGTGGTGCTATAAATCAGGAACGCTTGCAGATACGGCCAACGCTGGTTGGCATATTTAATATCTATAATGCTTTAGCGGCGCTGGCCGTAGTGCAGGCCTATGGGCTTGATATTGCCGCCGCAAAACGTTCGATTGAAGCGATTGAATCGGTGCCCGGCCGAATGCATTTTGTAAACGTTGGTCAGCCGTATACCGTGGTGGTTGATTACGCGCATACGCCGGAATCACTGGAGGCCGTATATCGCACGTTAAAACCGTCAGTCGGGCGTTTGGTTGGCGTATTAGGCGCATGTGGCGGTGGCCGTGATCGCTGGAAGCGGCCAGTATTCGGT
>CAYHYQ010000029.1:0-8435 GCA_964360715.1 uncultured Candidatus Saccharibacteria bacterium | reverse complement strand
TACAAAAGCGTTTGCGATATGTTCGCAATGGTACGCTCACCGCCGATGGAATTCAGGCAATCCGCGTTTCAGCACGCGCTCAGCCCGAACTGACAACCGCCGATATCGCTCACTTTTTCGTCGGTATACCGCATCGGATCATCACCGCGCACATCGCCGTCGCCCGCCGCGGCAGTTTCCAACGCCACTGCACAAAATAGCTTCCGAAGCCCCTTCGTGTGGGGCTTTTTTATTTTATTATTCCGCCGCCGAGAACCTGTTGACCTTTATAGAGTACGGCTGATTGTCCGGACGCGGCGGCGCGGGCGGCGTGAGTAAATTGAAGATTAATTCCTGTCTTCTTTATTTTTACAGTTACTGACAAAGCCGAGGTGCGATAACGAAGCTTTACACGCACGGCCTTTATTTTTTGTGGGCGGACACCAACCCATGTCATATTTTTTAGAGTAATATTTTTTATTTCTAAAGCGGTACTTTTTGCATTATTGGTTACATATATAATATTGCGGCGCATATTTTTGCTGACCACAAAATACGGACCGTTGCCATCTTTCACGTCTAATCCGTGCCGTTGCCCGATTGTATAATACTGCGCACCATCGTGCCGGCCGATAACCGCATCAGTTTCAATCAACCGAATATCACCCGCCCTGGGTTTAATATATAATTTCAAAAATTGCTTCATATCAAGCTGACCGATAAAACATACGCCTTGACTGTCTTTTTTGTCGAAATTAGGCAAGCTAAAACGCTTTGCTAACTTGCGCACTTCGGGTTTCTCATACTCACCGATTGGAAACAAACAATATCGCAATTCCTTTTGTGTCAGTGTGTACAGAAAATATGATTGGTCTTTGTTTGCATCACGGCCCGTTAACAATTGATACTCGCCTTTTACTTTGCGTATGCGCGCATAATGGCCGGTGGCAATATAATCGGCGCCTGCGCGCAAAGCACGTTTCAAAAAAATGCCGAACTTAATCTCTTTATTGCACATCACATCCGGATTTGGCGTGATGCCGCGCCGGTAGCTATCAATCATATATTTTGTGACTTTGCGACCATATTCGCGCGAAAAATCCCATGTTTTAAATGGAATACCTAAAATTGATGCTACACAAAGCGCATCTTCACGGTCTTGTTGCCAATTACAATATGCCAAGCCGTTTTTGGGTTGCCAGGGTTTAAAAAAAACGCCCACAACATTAAAGCTCTGCTTCTTTAACAGAGCGGCCGCGACAGAGCTATCCACCCCACCCGACATGGCGACATATACTGTTTCTATTTTTTTATGTTTTATCTTTGACATAAATAGCTACATACTGTAGCATTTTTATACGCACTTTCACAAGGAGGAAAACGAATATGGCACCAACCGGCAGTATTAACAACGATAACGAACCAGCTCCGCCTTGTATCTTTTGTAAAAAGGATATTGCATTATTGATTTTAAAACCGCCAGTGTGTCATCAGTGTACTGATCGCGTCGCTGATTTAATGGACGAACTTCTTCGACTACGAACAGAGGAATTAAACTCTAAATGTGTCACCTCACCCGAGGAAGCATCGTGTGATGAGCTACCTGAAGAAGATTGCAATCCGCTGACTGTCGAGGAATTTGGCAGACGGTGGCATGATTGGTTACATAGCATGCCAAAAATATTACTACCAATCAGCATTGTCTTCTTAGTAATTTCATTAACCACGGGCAATGTATGGACTTGGCTATTGACGATGGTTTTAGTCCTCGTCAGCACGGTATTCGCTCTTACAAGATGGATGTTATTTCTTTAGTTCAAGACCCCGCAAGGGGCTTTTGTTTTACAAAATACGCAATGCGCGAATGGCTTGGAATTTTTGGACGTAGGTAAGAGTTTCTTCACGCAAAATCGGTTCATTTGAAACCAGCTGGCCGGTAAACCAATTCAGACCGAAGGTGTTTATCGAGGTGGCCACGCGGCGCGTGCCCGCATTATATGAGGCAACGAGTATATTCTCATCGGTGTGCAATGCATTGGCCACGGTTTGATTTTTAATCTGTTTCTCAAGGTCTTTTTGATGCGTATCGAAAAACAGATACATGGCTTTGACGGCATTGACGTGATCGGCCATACCCAAGCGATAATCATGAATCAGCCGCGCGCGCGGGTAAGTGCGCACCATGTAATCGTAGGTAGATTTAATAAATTGTGCCATGCCATTGGCGCCGGCCGGCGACCCAGTATAACGGTAAGCTATATAATCATTTGCACCCACAATAGTTAACGCGCGTTCGGCTAAAGCTCGGCCATTGTCGGTTGCCAGCGCGAATTCACCCGGATCAACATGTTCGATAACCAAAACATTTTTAATAAGCTCGCGACTGTACGCTTTCGTGACCGGTATACCCGGAAATGATTGCGACATAACTTTGGCCGCCTCAAGCTCGCGGACCGCTTTATTTACGATTTCATCAAGATGCTTTTTACCTTGCTGAACTATCTCTTGCGTGCGTAACGCTTCAGAATACGGCACGTATATGATATCGGTCATTGTTTGTTTTGGTTGACCGCGCCGTACCGGAGCTTTAAGCGCTAAACTGCCCAGAGTATTATTCGCCACGGCATATTTATTGGCTATGACAATAAGTTCCGGATGGTCTGTAAAACTAAAAAATGAATTAAAACCGTTCCAACGACGAATCTGTAAGGGTATATTATCCGTTGCTGTAACCGGTAGCGGTGTAATAACACCTTTTTCATCAAAGGCACTAAGTTGCTTATTGTCTAACCAGAAACGATGTTCGGCAATCTCATTTGTTTCGAGGTTAAACACGGCCAAAGCAATTTGCTTACGATCAACAATGACGCCGTCAATGCGGCCTTTCTGATTTATCAAAGGCGGTGTCGCGGCCAGCATTTTTTTCGCCTTGGCGATAGCTTCGAGAAAACGTGGTTCCGGCGTTTGTACCGCCAATGGAGCGAGTTCCGGGTTATTTATTTTAATTTCAACCGCGCGCACAAAACCGCCAACGGTCAATGTGAGAGCGCATAAGCCGACAAGAACGGCGCTAATACGGAGTACGAAAGAATGCGTCTGAATATCCATTATAAATTTCGTTCAATAATCGCCGCTTTATTTAAAATAGTATTGGCGTAGTAGTTACAGATACGCGATGTACACGAAGAATTACCGCTAATATACGCCTTAGCGGCACGTGTCTCACCGGCAGTGTTTTTATCAGTCGCACCCGCACGGGAAAGTTTTATAGCCGAAGCCGTAAAAGCATCTTCGATATTCCACGGATTGGGCGGGTTGTGACCCGTTAATTTTGCGGTCTCAGCTTCATAACCCAGCCAGGTACTGGGCAAAAATTGCGCCGGTCCAATCGCCCCGCCACAACCGTAGTTCGGTTCGCGTGAGACCTTGACTGATTCGGCAACTAAGCCAAGTTTATTGATCACCTGCATAAAAGCATTTTTCTCGGCTTCCGCGCGTGCCGGTTTGCCAAGTCGCTTATAACAATTATACATGTCGTCAATCCAATTGCCGGTGCCGACATTGCGACCCAAACCTGATTCAACATCGAGCAAAGCGATCAAAAATGCTGGGCGTATGCCAAGACGCGCGGCGGCGATCACACCGTATTTTATGGCATCTTCAACCGTCAAACCTTGTTTTAATAAATCACCGACTTGCTGACGAATAGCGGCAATATCCTGCCGTGCTTTTGCCGTCAATTGCTGGTACTTCTGCTCATTGCCTTTTGTCTCCGCAAGTAGCTGGTTCTTTTGTGTTTTATTAAGTTCGAGGTTGGATTTTTGCGATAACTGAAATTTCTTTAATTGTTCAAGCTCATTTTTCTTTTCCTGCAAATTAAGTTGTTTGTCTTCAAGATCGGTTTTGACTTGTTTCATCTCGGCTATTATGCGTTGTAAATTATTCTGTGTGTCTTCAAGTTGTTTTAAGCGATTGAAAAAACCGGAGAGTTGTTGGTTGGCGAATAAAATTTCGGTGAGGTTTTGTCGATCAATCGTGTTCAACGTCTGCAGATATTTACTTAAGGCGGCCTTATGCAGTTCAAGCTTTTGTTGCAAATCTAAGACCTGCGCTTTAGTTGTGTTAATTTCGGTGCCGGTTTGATCAATCGCCAACGCCAAGCTTTTTATTTCAAGCTGTAACTTGCCGATAGTGGCGTTCATTTTCGTTATCTCACCCGAAAGCGTTTTGGCTTTACTGCCATTTGTACTAATCTCCTTTTGATATATTTCAATTTGTCGCTCAAGCTCTTGAATTTGATGATTGCGCTGATCTATATCGTCTTGAACGGCGGCCACTACCGGCAAAGCAAAAGCTAAAAGCAAAATTATACAAACGAATAGGGATATTCGTTTGATGTACTTAAAAATATTGATTACGGTGGCGTTACTGAACCGTAATAGTACCTTTGAATGCGGCTGATGGGTTGCTATGATCATGGAATGTGCAGACGCCAACGTTATGGAATGTCATGGCATATGATTGGCCATTCGCAAGCGCGTGCAGTGCGTCAAAGCCCGGACAATTAGTGTGCGCCGGATGCGGGTCGGAGGCCGGCCAGTGTGGCTTAGCGTCAGCATTAACAAATAAGACGGTATCACCGGTATTTACTATCACTGTTTTAATACTTAAAGCGCCATTTACATAGTTTATGGCAACGGTCTTTACCGGCCCGCGCGAGACCGCCACCGGCACAGAGTTAGTGATAGTCGGCGCGATGGTTTTACCGCGGTTCATAAAGAAAATACCGATGATAATTACAACAACGGCAACGATGGCAATGACGGCGTTTTTCATATACTTTATTATACCGCGCTCACAAGGAATGCCAAGCAAATCTGTGGATTTGCATACTTCATAAAATATGTTATAATATAGTAGCACTTTGAGTGCGGAAGGAGGCCAAATGGCACGGCAAGAGTGCAGTGTCGCCGCGCTGGGCGATGAAGTCATGGCCATGGTGCGTGCGCGCGGCTGGCGCGTGCCCTACGCCGCCAGTATCGTGGTTGGTCAAAGTCACGGCCGATGCTGTCGCATTACGCGCCAGCAGGTGTTGAGCCATCTTGGCCAGCGCCCGCGTCGTAAAACCGGCTCGCGCCCGGAAACGGCCGAACGAGCCGCACAGCGGGAGCTGTTAACGCTCCGCGACCACAACGTCGCGCAAACGCTCGCGGCGCGACGCATGCGGGAGCGTCTCGCCGAGCTCCGGCGGGGCAACAACCTTGAAATCCCCGACTAGCCGCCGGTTGCTTTACCGGGCTTTACGCCCGGCTTTTTTTTACCAGACCGAGCACATGTTTGATACGCCGTGCGGCTTCTATAGTTTTTACCGAATCCAACCAGCCCCGGCTGGGTTTTTGTTTTTTTGAAACCAAGATTTCACAGACATCGTTATTCTGTAATTGATGATCCAGTGAAATCATTTTGCCGTTTATTTTAGAGCCGGCGCAATGATTACCGATGTCAGAGTGTATCGCATAGGCAAAATCAACCGGTGTCGAACCTTCGGGTAAATCTTTAATGTCGCCTTTCGGGGTAAACACAAATATGCGATTGCGAAACATATCGAGCTTCAACGCCTCAAAGAACTCACGGTGATCGGCAATCAGTTCTTTCCAGCGTTTCAATTTATTCACCCATTCTAATTCCGCGGTCTCCGCCTTAATATTGCGCTTACCCGATTCACCGTAGGCCCAATGCGCGGCAATACCGCTTTCGGCATGTGCGTGCATTTCTTTAGTGCGTATCTGAAATTCAACTATCGCACCCTCTTCGCAGAACACGGTCGTGTGTAAACTTTGATAACCATTCGGCTTCGGCATGGCAATATAATCTTTAACGCGCTTCGGCAACGGCCGATACTGCTGGTGTAAGATTCCAAGCACTTCATAACAACGCGCGATGTCGGGTACAACAATTCGGAACGCGACAAGATCGTAAATCAGTTCGAAGTTTTCTTCATAGCGTTTTAATTTTTCAAATAAACTGAAATAACGCTTCACACGATAGTCAACAATACTGTCGCGCACACCGTAATCATAAAGGTACTTGATAATTTTCGGTTTCACCCGTTCGGCATACACCACGCGCTCTTTGTAATAGCGCGAACTTTGCTCAAGCAATTCCGCATACTCTTTCGGATAGGCATGCGGAAACGCGAGATCTTCGATACGGCCTTTCATATCTCCCATATTCAAACGTTCAGCAATCGGCGCGTAGATTTTAATGCTTTCGAGCGCCTTGCGGCGGCGTTTTTCCGGCGGCAGATACTGCAATGTGCGTAAGTTATGAATGCGATCGGCAATTTTTATAAAAATCACGCGCACATCTTCAGCCATGGCAAAAATCATACGCATCAACGTTTTATAACTTGTTTCTTGTGTGCCGCGTTCCTCCAGTTCTTTAATCTTTGTCACGGCTTTTACAAGAAATAGAACATCTTTGCCAAAATGTTTTTCAATATCTTGTGCCGTGGCCGATGTATCTTCAAGCGTATCGTGCAATAAGCCGGCCACAAGAGATGTGGTATCTAATTTCATTTCATTAAGCATGACCGCTACGGCAACCACGTGCGTAACATAGGGTTCACCGGATAAGCGCTTTTGATCCGCGTGCATACGCGTCGCATATTCATACGCGGCTTTAATACGGGCAATATCCGCTTCCGGTTTGCCTCGTAACAGTGTTTCCATATCAGACATTATGGCTTCAGTATTACATCAGATAGGCCCTTGTCCAGTTTTGGCAGTAGAGTAGGGCGATGTTACCATGAGCAAGTGCGCCATACTATAATTTCTTTTCTGCGTGAAGCGCTCGGTCGGCGACGACTCCTGACCGGCTCGGCTGTCGTTGCCGGCGCCACCGCGGCCAGCTATCTACTGGGTTTATTGCGCGACCGCATGTTGGCCCAACACTTTGGCGCCACGCATATATTAGATGCTTACAACGCGGCGTTTTTGGCACCTGATTTGATATTGAATATTTTTGTGGCCGGTGCGCTCACGGCCGCGTTCGTGCCGATTTTTTCCGATCTGCGGGCCAACCCCGAACAACGCAATACTTTCACAGACAGTGTGTTAAACGCGTCACTGCTCACGGTTATTGTCGCGGGCTGTATCGTTTTTGCATTGGCACCGTGGCTGAGTCATTACATCGTGCCGGGTTTTGATACTGAGGCACGGACATTATTCGTCGGCCTGATGCGCTTATTACTAATCTCGCCTATCATTTTTGCCATCAGCAACACGTTGGGCAGTATTTTGGTAACCGAAGAACGCTTCACGTGGTACAGTATCTCCGCGATACTATATAATGCCGGCACAATCGCGGGTATTATCTGGCTCGCGCCGCAATACGGTATGTATGGTGTCGCACTCGGTACACTGTGCGGCGCCGTCGCGCATCTTATCTCGCGTCTCGTCGGCATGCGCCATTTAATTTATCATTGGCGGCCGCACATAGTATTTAATGGTTCCTGGCGGCGTTTTATCCGACTCATGGTTCCAAAAATGATCGGGCAACCAGTTGAACAATTTATGATGCTTGGTTTTACTATGATTGCTTCAACTATCAGCGCCGGCTCGGTTACTGTCTTAAACTTCGCCCATAATTTTCAGAGTATGCCGATTAATATGATCGGCATCACGCTGGCGTTGACGGCTTTCCCGGGGCTCGCCAAAGCCGCCGCGGCCGGCGATGCTAAAGAATTTCGCACTCATCTGCGATTTGTGAGTTTTTTGATTTTAGGTTGCGCGGCTATTGCCGCAATAGTTTTGTATCTGATTCGTACTCCGCTTATCAGCATTTTGTTCGGCGGCGGCGCGTTCACACCCGAAGCGGTTCAAGCCACAGCCATGGCGCTTGGTATCTTTGCGCTTGCCATTCCCACTGAAAGTTGGAGTCAAATTTTGGCGCGCGGATTTTATTCAATGCAAAATAGTGTCACACCCGTCGTCATGAGCGTTATACACCTTGCTATCGCCCTCGGGGTCAGCAAATTTTTACTGTCATTTTTTTCAATACCGCCCCAATTTGGCGTTAATGTTTTAGCATTCGGCTTCTTTCTCGGCAGTTGTGTAAAAACAATATCTCTAGCGCTCTTAATCCAGAATGAAACCCGGCGTTGGTTTAATCATAACAGAAAACCGACTTCCCCTGTGGAAGCCGGCACTACAAGCGAAATCGAGATTTAGCCACCGCGCACAATGCGTAAAGCCCGTGCCGGGCGGACGATATTATCACCCGGCGGCATGACGAACATGTCGCCATACATTGGAATACGTATATACACAGTCCCGTTGTTTTGTAACTGTATACGCGTAAACCGCGGATAGATTACAAACTCTGGTGCTTCTCCGGCCTGATCAGAACATTTCTTCGCAAATTCGGTTACCACCGCCCAAGCACAACAAAACGTT
>CAYHYQ010000028.1:0-8539 GCA_964360715.1 uncultured Candidatus Saccharibacteria bacterium | reverse complement strand
TTCTCGGATGTTGACAGTTCAAATGTTGAGCTAAGCGCGGCGCGTATTTCTGAACGCATTTTTGTAATATTTTTTTGCCACTCTTTTTTCTTTTGTTCTAATTCATTTAAAACACTTTTAATTTCGGAGATTATTTCTGCAGATATTTTCGGACCAATATTTTTATATGTAACAATTGTTTTTAATATATCGGGATGTTTCGCAAACCAGAATAATACTTGCTTATCTTTAAATATAGATTCCCAAGTAACATAATTTACAACGTTGTCTTGCAATAAGACACCCATAATGTCATCAATTCCCACAATATCGCATACTTTACGAAAAGCTATGGCATTATATTCGATGTCGGTAATAACTTGAGGATTAGATCGCACAATGCGTATAACAACCGCGCGTTCATGTTTAATATTTTTCGCCGTAATCCATTTCATAAAAAAATACGGCGTTACCGGCGGTTGGAGCGCGCGGTCAATAACCGCCGCGCGGTCTTCGCTTGGCAATAGTGTCTCTGCCAATATCCTAAAACGATCTTCAAGTAATAACTCCGGCTCTTTAATAAACAGTTGCCGCGCACCAGCAGAAATTTCTGCCGGGGACATAATACCCGCTTGACCTTCAAGCCGCCGTGTATGTTGCATCAAGCGATGATAGGCATCTAAAACCACGGTTGCCGAATCCTGCGTGACCATCGCGCGCCGCATATCTAATAATTTATTTTCAAGACCATAGCGTATGTTTATGAGCCAGAGTGTTGATTCCGGTTTAATGGCGGCAACGATTTTACTCTGCCACTCCGGCGAAAATATCGGTAAAATTTTATCAATAGAAATCATAAAATATTTTACTTGTATACTGCTGTTATCCTGCGCTAAAAGATACATCAGGCCCTGTGCTACGGTCTTTTCAAGATCGATGGCATCATCGGCCGACTCACCGGTCTTTTTCTTGTTAAATTCTATAATTGCCGCTATATCACTGAATAAAAAAGTGTGGCTTGGCAAACTAATATCTTCATTGAGACATTGCGTTATAACGTCTCTCACGGCCTTTTTTGACAGACCCAAAGAGTTTATTTCGGCAAATATTGGTACACCGGCATTAATAATATTTAAGAGTGTAGATGGTATATTGTTACTGTTCTTTTCACGTAGATATGGCCAACCACGAATTACATGTTGCGCCAGGCGTAATCTGGCTGTATCGGAAATATCAAAATATTGTTGCACCAACATGCGCGGTTTTAATTCTTCCGGATAAGCACGTATTTGTTCTTTAACCGGTAAATGCGTATCAGGTACTTTGATATGCTTGGTAATTTCTTTTATAGTATTACGTTCTTCTTGTGTATAATCCAAGATACCTTCATACAAAATATCATTTTCATCCAATGGTAAAACTTTTTTAATAAGCTCCAGCGGCAATAATTTAAACCGTTCGATAATTTCTAAATATGGATAAAGCAGTACTGCTTTATTAATCGCGATTCTTTGTACTAAACTTTTAATATTCTCGCCTAGATTGGGTATATTGAATATATTTTCCTGAAATGCAAACATTGCGTCGAGTACCGGCCCGATTTCAGCCGAACTCGGCAAATATTTTTCATAATGTGAAATTAAAAATTCTTTTCCATCTTTATCTTTATCTACATATATTGTTTTGCCCAGATTAAAAAACGGTGCCACCATGATGGCCGCGTGCGGTTCTTCAACAGTAAATTTATGTATGAATTTTTTACGCTCATCATAATCAAGATTCTCCCAGCACGTGTAAAATGTTTGCATAAAGTGTCCGGGTGGTAAAATGTTGCCGATGAAATGCCCGATTTGCGCGCGCTGGCGCGGTGGTAAATTTTTTGCGATATCACGTGCCGTCTTATCATCGGCAAAGCCGTGCATCATGAATTCCTCAAGATAAGCAGTTCGTTCGGCACTGCCAAGTTCAGCAGAATAATGCCTATACCACTGCCATAGTTTTTCACGGCTTGCTTGGTCATCCAGCAATGACAAATCCGGCGAACCGCCAACTTCAATTTGTTCACGCAACTGTTCAATGCCTTCCGGTGGCGGTTGTTGGCGTTCAAGCTCCGGTAATTTATTATTCAAAAATTCCATATCAACGAATTAAAATGTAGGTGGTATAGCCAATCATTGAAAAAATAAGCGCGGCTTTATAACCGATCGAAAACATAAAACCGATAAAAACACCGAATCCGGAACGTAATGATTGCTCTTGCCGACCGGCAAGGTATTCACCGCTAATCGCGCCGAGTAACGGCCCGGCAAAAATACCGGCCGGGCCGAATATAAATGGCCCGAGCAATAGACCGAGCGCCGCGCCGATGAGACCGTAGCGACTAGCATGGTAACGTTTGGCACCGATAACCGGTAAAAGATACTCAAATAATATGCCGAGTAACGCGGCTCCTAGGAACAACAGTGTTATTACCACTGAGATACGACTGAAATGCGTACCGGCGGCAAAAATTAAAAGCCCAAGCCACGCTACAAGGGTATCCGGTAAAATAGGTATTACAATACACACTATGCCCGCCAACATCAGTAAAAAAGAAGCAATACAAAGAAATATGAGTTCCATGAGTGCCCATCATCTGCTGTCCGGTAATTTTCGCGCAAACCAGGGTTTAATGTATTTATCAAGACCAATTCTACCGGCAATTTCACGCGCGGCGACTATACCCATGGCCAGCAACAGCATGAACGGGTGAGAACTAAGAGTGCCCGCTAAAAGATAATTCATATTCATAAAGCCGCCGAAAAAAGCCGCGGCTGTGGTAAAGATGCCTAAGATCAGGCCGATGCCGACAAATAATTCTCCGAAAGCCACCACGTGACTCCAAACTCCGGCATAGGGCAATACGGCATGCGATAAAAACCAGGCATACCAACCCGCGACATCGGCATGCGGGCCTGTTGTTTTCTCAAGGGCGGCGCGCACAAAACCGGTAATCGCGCCACCGGCATCACCGCCGACCCAGGCCGGTTTCTGAATTTTTTCCCAACCGGCGCCCAGCCAGAGCCAGCCGGTATAAACACGTACAATCAGCCATACCCATGACATGCGCTTATCCTGAAATATAAATTGTGTTATTTTCATACCTTCACTATACCGCACTGTAACAAAAAGTTATCAACTATTTATTGGGTAATTTTGTGAAATCCTGTTTAAGTTTTACAATTTTCCTAGAGAAATTTGAAACCGACGATAACGGCATCGAGAAGATCGGTTACCGCTTTTGAATCAAAAACACGCACATCGCCCGGCGTATAATTGCCGATATTGCCATAGCGCACATCGCGATTAATCCAATAGCAGACGCCTTTTTGAACCACACGATAACTTTGTGTTTCGCTCAATGTACCCGCGGCGGCACCGCTACGTGAGAATGACCTAAACGCAATACCGCCGATTGTACGGTCTTCGCCTTTTG
The DNA here is from genome assembly GCA_964360715.1 of uncultured Candidatus Saccharibacteria bacterium. Taxonomy (GTDB): domain Bacteria; phylum Patescibacteriota; class Minisyncoccia; order 2-02-FULL-40-12; family IGHO2-01-FULL-4-A; genus CAYHYQ01. Next base: position 5,085 of record CAYHYQ010000028.1, on the reverse strand, counting down.
TTTCACCATCACCGGCTTGTGGTTCAGTACAGACCGCGACTATCTTAGAATCTTTACTTGAACCAAATGAAACCAGAGCTTCACTGAGATTTGTATTTTCAAAACCATTGCGCGCGGCGCCAATGCGGACCGTCGGTGTGCCTAAACGTGCCACCGAACTCTCAGTGGCAGTGCGGTAGGCGCGACCGGAATAAGTTACTGAAAAACCATGCGCGTTATCGGTGATAGTGCGCGGTTTACTGATATCATCCAAGACATTAATGGTGGTTGAAAAATCACCGCTGGCGAGTTTACAGATACCGGCTTTAACCGTTTCAAAAGATGCCGCGTATGAATTCGAAGCGATTGGTGAAGGTGCGTTTGAGATACCACCGATAATCCCCTCGGGTTTACAGATGAGTTTGTTTTGCGGATAACGCTTTGAATCAAGAATTACTGTGAAACGCTCGGCGGGATTAAATACAAATGTATGACCGCCATCAAGCCAGCGCAAACCGACCTCGCCCGCCGGCGTACCCCAAAGCATATTGTAAATTTCACTCGCACCGGTTACTGAAAGTTTAACCGTGCCGACAAGGTCGGTTTTTACAAAACCTTTCGCAAAAATTTCCGTGGCTAAAACCGGATCTTTCGGTATCGCCAAAGTCCAAACTTGCGAATCATCAGTTTTGGTTTCAGTTAACGCGGCCTCACCCAGTTTTTGATATTGCTCTTCGGTAATGCCGATACCCGTGGGTACGGCCCAGACCTCAACTTTTGTTAACTTATTGCCGGCAACACGAATATTCGGCCGTTCAATACTCATACTTTGAATACTACCCTTACCAACAGGCGACGTTTTTTTACTGCTTGTTTTTATGAACGAGAGAACAACGAGTATAACTACTAAAGCAACGATAAAAAATATTGTTTTTTTCATAGGTGTATGCGACTATCGTAGCGTAAACTGCAGTATCCGGCAATACCCGAGATAAAATTATAATGTTTTTGACAATAAATTGATTGGCGAACCCGATTCAATATTAAACTTAATACGCCCGATCAACTGTCCGCGTTCGGTTTCTATATTCACACGCCACTTGCCAAGTGTCGTGTTTGTTTTATAAGTATAACTGCGATAACCACCGTCACGACCGCCGATAATACTTAATGGTAAACGACTGGCTGTCCGCCATTGCTTCACGTTTTCATCATAATACTGCCAGACATGCACGATAGTAGTTGTAATACGCGTCGGCGCAAAAACCGAAGCAAAAACATAGAGCGGGTCATTCTCATTGCGATGAATGATCGGGTATTGTTGTAACCAGACATACCAGGGTTGTTTTTCTTTCAAACCGATATAGTCGGTTGCGGTATGGGTTACCGTATAATACACCCCGCCGTGTTCCATCGAAAGTGGAATCGGTGGAATGATATTAGCAAAATACATTACATTGATAGCCAAATAAGCGCCTCCGACAAGCCAGACAAGCAATGCTAAACCCGAACGAACTTTACCACCTAAAAATGCACCTAGGCCAAAGCCAAAGATAGTCATACCGACCACGGCGGCAAAACCACTGAGTATAAAAATGCGTGGCGATATTTCAGCCGCCAAAATTGGTAGATAAAAAATAAGAAACGAATACAATGCGACAAAATAGACACTCATGCGATACGCAAACACGATATATTTTTTTCGAAGCACTTCATTGCCAAGCAAAAGCACGAGCAAAAACATAAGAAATGGCCAGCTGGCAAACACCGAACCGCTCCGCGAGTAAAATATAAAAAAACGGCCGAACAAACCGCCAAAAATGAATTGTAGTGTGTAGAGCGCAACAGCGTTTATTCGCTCCGCCCAAGCGCCGCTGATACGTTCGGTTTCATAAACACTTATAAATACGATAGCTAGCGCGCCGGCAGTAAGATATACAATGAAAATAAGATCTTCAATCCATAAATCAATCCGCCACAGTGTTAGAAAATCAAATATAAAACCGGCAACAAGAAATGAAGATGAAATATGGCGCTCGTATGTTTCAAACGTCTCTTTCGTTTTCTGAACAAACGATTTTTGTTGTTGAGTATCTTCCATATTTGACATTACCAACTACCTGATGAACCGCCGCCGCCCGAGCGCCCACCGCCGAAGCCACCGAAACCGCCGCCGCCCGAGCTGCTACCCGAACCGCCAAACCAGGAGCCGTGACCGCTACCTTTCCAGCGGTCATAATTTTTAGAGAAGATATAATCTAATAATAAGCCGAGTACTGTAAAAATACCGGCAAATAGCAGGCCGCCGATTAAATAACCGATAGCGGCGCCGATTACACCACCCAGCCACCAGCTTTTTGTCATACCTAAAAAACGAATGCCGAAACGGAGAAAAAAATATGCAACCACAAGCCCGAGATTAAGAAAAATATTCTCGATTTTATATCTTTGAGAGCCGGGACCATTCTCCGGTTGTGTTTCCGGAGATGAGTTACCACGTAAAGTTTTATCAATTTCACTAACGGCATAGATAATGCCTTCGCCATATTTGTTTAATTTGAAATAAGGACCAACATTTTGAATAATCCATGAACTGTGCGCGTCGGTTAATGTCGGTTCAAGACCATAACCCACTTCGATGCGCATTTTGCGATTATTCAACGCAATAAGAAACAGCACGCCGTTATCTTTGCTTTTTTTGCCGATTTTCCATTCTTCAAACAGTTTGACGGCAAAATTTTCAATTGTATCGCCCTCGAGTGATTTAATCGTTACGACTGCCACTTCAACACTCGTATCAGTATTGAGTTTTGTAAGTTTATTTTCGAGATCGGTCTTTTCTTGAGTATTCAGAATACCGGCAAAATCGCTTACATGCCCGGTTGGTGAATCAAGCGTATAATATGCGCGCGCGAACGGCATGTGAAAAGCTACGTTGATAACGCTGAACAACAGAAACCATGCCGCGTAGAAGCGGCGCATACTTAGAAGCTTACTGTCGGAGCCGTGGCCGCTGATTTGTCGGCTTCGAAGTAATTACGAGCTGAAAAACCGAAGAGTGCCGCGGCAATGCTTGTCGGAAAACTGCGGACATGAATGTTATATGTTTGCACCACAGTGTTATAGCGGCCGCGCTCAACACTGACGCGATTCTCGGTGCCTTCAAGCTGACTCATGAGCGTAATTACGGCCTGTGAACTGCGTAATTCAGGATAATTTTCGACGATAACCAACAAACGGGCTAAAGCACCTTCAATTTGGTTTGCGGCGGCAACTTTTTCATTCACCGAGGTTGCGCCACTATAACGCGTGCGCGCCGCGGCAATATCACCGAAAACTGTTTGTTCTTGTTTAAACAGGCCTTTAACTGTAGCCACGAGCCCGGGAATTAAATCGAAGCGACGCTGATATTGTGTTTCAACTTGTGCCCACTGGCCATCAATCGCACCGCTTTGACTCACTAAACCGTTATAAGTCACAACGAAATAACCCGCTATCAAGACGAGGACAACGACTGCGATTATAATTCCTTTTTTCATAGTTTTATAGTTACTAATATTATCATTGTATACCATATCCATATTGAAATCAATTACTCAAAAACCTAAAATAAAATACCCCTCCGATGTATCGGAGGGGTATACCGTCATGTAAATGGTCGCGTATGCTTAAAACTAAATACTTACATGTCGGCTACGTGTCGGCGTGTCATGGCATCGGCTGGTAGCGTTCGCAGACCTTCGATCAGCTTCCAGCGCTCGAGTACTTGCAATGTCCAACCGGTGATATCGAAATGACTGCCGGTCAGCGCAATACCGGGATACGCATGGTGTACGCGATGATTCAATGCTTCGCCCAACGTGCCAAGACCAAGCACGAACTTGAGAAAAGCATTGCGCAAATTCGTAGCTGACGTTTCGGTTTTCTCCGACATCTGTGGATCATGATCGCCGCTGGAGTGCGCCAAGCTGTTAACACTGAAAGCAAAGTTATACTGTACGACTAAGCGTAAGGCACCGCCGCACAAAAACCCGCCCCAAGCATCACCCCACAATGAGCAAATAAGCATTGGCAAACCGAAAGCCATGCCGAACGCAAGCGGCCAGTAATATTTATGCTGGAGCATAACCAGCCGGTCGCGCTTCAGATGCTCAACGTTTGAAAAGTCATCCTGATATACACTAAACAACGAAGCGAAGTGCGCATACAGAACGCCCCAGCGTTTCGTGCCGTAGGGGTCTTTTAGTGGATCATCCGGATAATCATGATGCGCTATATGGCGCGATTCCCAGATATATGCTGAAAGTTGGATTGTCGCGGCGGCAAACACAAGCCAAAGACATTTCAAAACCCGCGAGCAAATTCTAAACGTACCGTGACTTAGGCACCGGTGATACAAAGACGTTACACCGGAACCGGCCAGAGCATACAATAAAATGGTAACGCCCAGTGTCGCCACCGTCACCCACGAAAGGCCCGTGTGTACCATGTGACCGACACCGATTACTGCCAAAACGGTTATGAGCGTGAAGAACGCCGTAACCGTTTTGTTCAGCGTATGCCACGGCAAACGCCGCACGGCTACGGGTAGGAACGTCATTCTTCACCTCATTTGCTTAAGTTGTGAAAATGAAAAATCAAGGAACTACATCTACTATAACATTGCTCTTATGCGTCGTATACGGTACTTTAAAAAAAATTAAAAAATTATGTGCGTATGACTATAGTTGTCATTCTATTGTTTCTATGGAAGTATAGCGACAGTTGGTTTGGTATCGGTTATAAATCCAAACATTTACAATACAAAAAATAGGGAGCACACAATGAATTACGACCCCGAGAACACATTTCCGTGTGGTGGTATGACAGACCCGTCTGAATCAGTTGCTAAACCTACGCAATTACGCGGACCGGAACTTGCCATACGGCCTGTGCGTAAGGGTATGCCGTACGATGAACTTTTACGGTTCGGCTTTCCGGCATATGGCGGCCAGTATTTACAACGGTTCTATAAACTCATCTACGAGATGACTCGCCAACAAATTCCGGTGGTCATTGCTTTAGGTGGACCGATTACAGTTTCCGGGCAACACATTGCCTGGCTCA
>CAYHYQ010000027.1:0-8743 GCA_964360715.1 uncultured Candidatus Saccharibacteria bacterium | reverse complement strand
GGCTTCTGTGGTCGGTGAGGAAGGCGCCAACGACGGCGGCAAGGTACCGGTCGTGCTGATTGTCATTTTGACAGTCGGCGAAGTGCCACCGTTCGGGGCTGTACCCGTACCATTTACGCTTGTGCCTGAATCATCAACACCCGTGATGTGGGTTGTCGCGGCGATATCGAATGAGATACCGTCGGTTGAACCTGACGGGCTGTTGGTTGAGATATCACCCTTAACCAATAAGCGCTTTGTGGCGCCCGCACCGATCTGCCAGGCACAGTTGTTGAATACAATAGTACTGGTTGTGGTGTTGAGGTTATTAGATGACAAACTGCAAATCGTCGTACCGGTGTCACCGTCAACGAGACGAATGGCGCCGAGACGATCTGCAAGAGACAACGAGTCGTCATTCGCCGTTAAGCTCTTTGATTTGGCGAAAGTTGAAACGTCATCGGAGACATAACCGGTCAAAGTAACATCTGTAACTTTGACGCCTGAACCAAGCGCTGTGCGCAAGGTAAAGCCAGCAAGATCAACATTCAAGGTGCCCTTCACAAATGTTGTGCTCACCGGATCGCCAGCCAAACCAACGGTAACTGACGACGTACTGATCGTCTGGTTGTTACCCGAGATATCGGATGACGGGCTGAAATCAGCCGATGTGACAGCCGTGTTCGTGCTACTGTAGCGGGCAATCGTGAGATCACCGCTCGTAGTAACGGCATCACCATAACCATCAATGATGGCTTTGATGATACTGCCATTCACTAATGCTGTTGAAGAGTCAGAGGTGTTTGCTGTCTTGACGTCAGCCGTAATGGCTAGATCAAACGTCTGACCACTCTGAACTTCAAAGGTGTCGGTAAACGTTTTGTACAAACCTGCGACGCCACCCGGGCAGGAAGTATTGGTGGCTGTGAAAGCCGAACCATCGGACGGACCAACCAGGACCGTACCGGTAGCCATATCTTTAATTTTGATATCTTCCAAATCTATAAAGTCCGTATCGAGTGTATCGTAGGTACCATCACCGGCGACGTCGGCACAAAGTACGATTGTGTGCTTCTTAAGTTCCAGCGCCTTGGCGGCGTTGAGTGAGAAGCGCAACAGAACCGCGTCTTGGGCTTTATCGGCAATGTTGGTAGCTGTCGGACCATTGAAGGTGATGGTGACAACACCGCCTTGCAAGGTCAACGCGTGAGCTTCGCTAGTTTCATTCATCGTGGTGATACCGGTTGAACCAGCGGCCATGCCGAAGCCGAACTGGTCACCTATCACGAAGACATCACTGGCAGTTTCGAAGTAGAGCTTGACTGTCTCATCTTTCTTGCCGCCGAGGTCGCCCCAGATTGTGATGGTCTTGTTATTACCTTTTTCAATCTTCACACCAGCGCCCAAGTCAACAACGAGATAGCCGTTGGTCATGTAACCAGTACCAACATCTGAACCGTTCGCCTGGACTTTGATATTTGTGATGTCTGAATCTTTAATCGTACCGCCTTGAATCATGCGGATACGCTTAACCCAACCACCTTCTGTGTTAACGGTGACTTGGAAATCAGACAACTTGACGTTCTTCTGACCAACGTTCGGATTTGAAACCGAACCGGTCTTAGTGATGTCATAAGTACCGCCATTACTGCCGGACAGTGTCATATTGGAGCCGATAATCGGGAAACTGCCCCCGACTGTGCCACCAGAGATAACAACGTCGCCGGATGACAGAATGCCAAGGTTATTGACATCACCGCCCGTACCGGAATGGTCAGCTACGATTGACAAAACTTTTGAACCACTCACCGGCACATTCAAGCCGACGAATGTAACTTTACCTGTTGACGATGACAAACTCTTAGCCGACGTCAGACGGTTTGAACCGTCGTAGATGTAGACGTTGTCAAAATCATCAACCGAACCAGCGCCGCCGCGAGTAACGGTAATGTTTTGAATCGTACCGGTACCAACGAAGTTAACCTTGGCGTAAGTAACCTGCAACGCGTTCTTGGTGATTGTCGCGGCTGTCGGTGTGTCCGAAGCCAAGCTAAGCATCAAGTTACCCGTCACGACTGGTGAGCCGGACGGAGTTGTGCGCGAGTAGACAGGGACTTGAGCCAAAGAAGTGTACGGCGTGGAGCTCTTCGGATACCAGGCCTCTTCCTTGCTGTTGATGCAGAAGACCTTCGCAAAGAAGTTCGGGTCTTGCGCAACGGCATCGCCACCCGTCATTTGGACATGGTGGAAGACACCAGTGTCTTCGCCATTCACTTCAACGGCCCAGACTGTCTGACTGTTTGTTTCGCAATTGCGGAACAAGCCGGACGTACCGAACGCGTCGCGAGTTGAGGCGGCGACTGATTTCACCGCTGCAAAGCCACCGAGGTGACCGTACATAGTGAAGATAACCGGGTTCAAGAATAAACGCTTGTAACCCAACTGATTAACAATATAGACGTCCGGATCAGAAGAACCGGTGGCGCTGATAACGTCACCCTCCTTGAGACCGAAGTCACTGGGCGCGGCCGCAACAGCTTTCAAAGCTGAGGCGTACAACATCCCTGCAGCGAGCAACACAACGGCTGCTACTGCGAGAACCGGCAAAATCCGTTTTAAGGACTTGGCGCGGTCGAATGCTAAACTAATACTCATGTGATTGTATATTGATGCACTATCCATCACTGGCGTATTCGCCCGTGACGGATAGTTAATTAACATATTGGTTTTTTGGGACCATCTAGCCCGGGCTATGGCACTAAATGGGAGCCTGCGGCCACTATTCCGTAACCAGCCGATTTTTACATCAGCAAACACGAAATAGCCCCTCGACCTTTGAAGCTCTTTGATACACAAACTTAAACAGGCCATTCTTTGCAACCTTATTCCTGATTTTCAATGGACTTGCCTTTTGTGAGCCCGTGTCAGACATCATGTGTTGATAGCTGACACCGGCTTGCAAGGATTATTTTTATAACGCAAAACAACCGCTAAACAAACCTATTCGGAATGCGGTCGAAAAAATGCTCATTTTTGGCTGTGTTTTTGTATATTGAATCCTATCAAGAAAACGTATTATAGTCAATAAACACGGGGTTGATTGACTTACTACGTCACCCTACCCTACTTTGACTGACGTATTAAGGTTTCAAACCTTACAGATTATATACTTTAATAACCATGCCAACACATAGTCACAGTAAGAAACTATGTAAATTCTAATGCACCGTCTAATAACCCACAAGGACGATTTTGTGGATAATTGATGGCATTAAAAAGTTTTAGTATCCACGATTGTGCATTAGAGTACCCATCGGTAAAGATATACTGAGTAGCATTTATTCTCGCCAAAATTATTCTCGCCAATTTGGCATATTTGGCGAGAATAAAAGTTGGCGAGAATAATTTTGGCGAGAATGCTTAAATAATCTTCTAATTGCTAAGTTTTTCTATCTTCCATTCGTTACCTAATTTCTTAAAAGTAACCTCTGACTTCTTATTATCTATAGAATAACCGAGAATAGCTTTGTTTTCAGTAACTGATTCTCGCCAAAACGAATCACGCATAGTTTGCGTATAAATCTGCAAAGCACCTAAAGAATCTTGTTTTTTACTTGCTATCAGTTCATTGCGCCAGTGATTCTTTGTTTCGGGTGTAAAATAATTGACTGCGGTTTCAATATCACCTTGTTGGATACTTTTGATATACTGATCAAAGGTATCCTCCGGCGAGCCAACGGTCGCACTATTACTTATTATCCCCGATCGTGCCGAGAGTGTGCCTTGTATTCGTTTTAGCCAGGGCCCTAAATTTATCATAGACCAAATAGAAAGCCCGGCTAAGATGCCCAGAACTGCCACACCCGACCAATGTTTCAAAAAAAGAGTAATGTTTTTATCTTGATTTAACATACATGGTTATTATACACCATGTAACGAACTACCGTGCGGTACCGTTGTATACAGAATTGTGCGGCCACCGCCGGTACGACGCACCATTTTTGACCCAAGTAGTTCAGTTATTTGACGGAGCATTGTTCGACGACTAATTTCCGGAAATCGTTTATCAAGGTCACTGGCTGATAAGGGCCCGTCTTTTGTAAGTATTTCCAGTATCTTCTGCTTTAATTTTTCAAACTCATTCTGTTTTGCGTATTTTTTTGAGGCCATATCGTTGACTACGGTCTTTGAACTAATTTTAGAATCCTTTCGCGCCACGCGCCTTATTCTTTTGCGTGGTTGTATTAAATTTATAGACGCTATCAAATCCTTAATAACGTCTATAGTAGCCAGCGCTTCGACACTTACAGATGGTGAGATATGCGCTGTTGTCATTAATATATCGTTAGCGCGCTGTAGTCGTTCAGTGATAAACAACCGATTTTTAGCTAAACCTGCCGTGTGAGCATCTAACAATTGCTCGGCTATGCCGAGTAATTGTTTGGCTAAAAATATATCAGACAGCGCGCGGCCAACAGAAATTATTCTCGCCATTATTCTCGCCAAATCACCAAATGTATTCTCGCCACGAGACATGCCATATGCATACTATGGCGAGAATACATCGTCAACCCCGTGAGAGTCCGTCATCTCTAATGGGACCAATATGTTTTATGTGCGCGCCTTGAGGATTACCGTGACCGTTATTTCTTTACCTTGACGGAGTATTTTAAGCAGAATTGAATCACCGGCGGCATGGTTTTGAATGATAGCCCCCAGCGGATTATCATTGGTTAATCTCTTACCTTCGGCTTCAAGAATAATGTCGTTTTCACGAATACCGGCGATATCGGCCGGTGAGCCGGGCATAACTGCAAGATCAGTACGCGTATCGCCATGGATAACAAGCGCGCCATAATCAACAGTTAAACTGTTATTCTTCTTAATTTCCTCGTTAATCATGACATAGCGCACGCCTAAAAACGGAGCTGTAATTTTACCGCCTTTTTTGACCTGCTCAATATCGCCTTTTGCCTGATTAATGGGAATCGCGAAACCGATATTTTGCGCGCCATTCACGATAGCCGTGTTGATGCCGATAACTTGGCCGGCAAGATTCAATAACGGCCCGCCGGAATTACCCGGGTTAATAGCGGCATCGGTTTGAAATAATTGATCCAGACGCTCACTGCTACCGACACCATCGCCGGCCACAATTGAGCGCGCCACGCCCGAAATAATGCCTTTGGATACCGAATTGGAGAATTCACCCAAAGCATTGCCGATGGCAATAACGGTCTGGCCGATTTTAACACCGACTGAGTCACCCAGCGCCAGCGCCGGCAAATTCGTGCCTTTGACGCTGATAAGCGCGATATCCCGCACCGGATCTTTGGCTTTTACGACGGCGGCGTATTTTTTGCCGTCATTCGTAATTACCGTAAATGAAGCCCCGACGGAATCAACGACATGTTTATTGGTCAGCACCAAGCCATCAGCTGAAACGATAAAACCGGTGCCGGCGGCTATCTGCTGGCGCTGTTGACGGCGCGGTGCGGGCGCTTGCTCGCATTGATCGCCGAAAAACTGCTGAAAGAAGGGATCACCACAGAATGATTGAAAGGGATTGGCCCGTTCCGCGATATCTATATCACGCGTGGCTACGATACTGACCACTGAAGCCGAGGCCTTTTTTACAACGGCTATTGTTTTCTGCTCTTCATCTGAAATACCCGTATAAGGTATCGTAGAGCCGATCGGAACCGTAGAGAATGAAGGATTATTTGTCTTTTGAGCCCCATAATAACCAAACAAACCCCCAATGATTGCCGCCACAACCGCACTGGTCAAAATAGCTCCCGAAGCCGGACTTTTTTTAAAAATATCGTTTATTGTTTCCATAATATATTTCCATGATATAATAGACCGCGTCCAAGGATACGGTGTTACATATTGAACCAATATAACTATAACTCATTTCTCAAAAAATCGTGACAGATGAAACCTATCTCAATAGCCATATATAATGACCATCGAAGTAAGTGAGGGTAAACCATTTGACAGCATTATAGCAGACGTTATCGCCCGCGGCGTTCGGGTATTCAAGCAAACGCTTGATCCAGTCGTTTTTGATTATTTTTTACGCTACGATTATGAATCATGGAGGCCGCCCTTGGTTCGTCGGCAGTGGATTGCCACGCATGTCGGTGTCGGTGAATTTCTAGACATCGGTTGCGGTGCATATCCGGTAACCGCAGATGTGCCGGGCGGCCAACAAAGGGGCGTCGGCATTGACGTTACACCTCAGGCGGCACTACGCTATCGCGATCATTTTGCCGAGTTTTATCTTATGGGTATTGACCGCGTCCAGCCAACTGAAATACCTGAATTACTTAACCGTTTTGAAACAGTGGTCCTTAGTGAAACTCTGGAACACTTCCATAAACCATCGCTCGTACTCGAACAGATTAAGCGATTCATGAAGTCCGAAGGCACACTTCTTATAACATATCCGAATGCGTTCAGTATCGCCCAGCGTTTTGATTACATCAGTCATGGCGGCCGTTGGCAGCGTTTTCGTGATTTTCACCGCAGTCATGTTTTTCTAACATCAAAGACCCGTCTTGAAGCGTTATTTCGTACCGTCGGCTTTTCTGTCATCGAATTTGATTTCCGACCGTCATCGCTCATCGGCTTGTTCCCGCCGGAAACAAGCCGTCTTTGGAAAAGTATTACTCGCCATTGGCCATCCCTGTTCGGTCATCAATTCTTTTATGTTTTGCGCCTCACCAACAAAAAAACCACATAGTGAACCGTGCGGTTATATCTCTGTGAAAGCCCCGTAACTCAATTTACTGGAACATCTTTATGATTCCGTTCGAACCCACTTCCTAAAATCCGGCGGGGACGAGGGTGCGGATGTCTAATGAACAAATGATGCTCTATCGCCTCACTGTGCTCCCTTATCCACAACTCATTAACCTTTTAGCAAGCGCTTGCTATTATTAGCAATAGGTTAGCAAAATGTCTTGTTTTCTAGGCATTTTTATTTCAACTGTGACATTCAAATTACCCGTGTTGCGCAACATGCATGCGCCGGCGATACTCTAAATATTCTTCAATGTGCGGTTTGTGCACTGCCAAAATATCAGTTGGTAATGATTCCAACGCGAAAAACTTTGCCTTAGAAACTTCTTCGTTATCAACAATCAGCGTGCCACCGCTGACGCGACAAATAACGATAATATCTATAATACGCTTATGTTCGCCGTTGATAATCTTAAAAATATGCTCAACGGCTATTTCTAAACCTGTCTCTTCGGCAAGTTCACGCATGATAGCCACCTCTACTTGTTCGCCTTTTTTTAAAAACCCGCCGGGTAGCGCCCAAGCGTATTGATACGTATTCCTGACCAACAACAACGCATCGTCTTTAATCACTAGCGCCACGACACCAACCAAAAATTTACCGGCAAACCAAAAAGAAATCCACCGGCGTATTTTCACTGGTAGAATCTTATACAAATAATACAAAAATTTCATCAAATTTTATCGTAGAGCGGGCGAGGAGAATCGAACTCCCGTCCGTAGCTTGGGAAGCTACTGTACTGCCACTGTACTACACCCGCATCAGGGTTTTGGCGCTGACCCTACAATATACAAGCGCCACCATTTGTGCCAGTTTGCTTCGATCTGCGTTGGCGGCGGCACGATTTCGGCCGTTTTTTCGTAAACAAATACTACATTCTCGTCGGGCAATTTGTAATTCAAACGTGTTTTCGCTTCACGTTCCAATATCGTTTCGCCCACGGCCGGCAAACTATTTGTGCGATTTCGTAAATCATTCAAGGCACGATCTTCACGCCATACGACATTCAATGAAGGTCTGAGGCGATACAGAGCCAAACCGACACCGCATAAAAGACCCAGCATTATTAATGAAACCCAACGTGATTGCAAGAAACGATAAATTATCATAAGCGCAAAGAGTTGAGCGTGTCGGTAACAACTGCCGGCGCGGGAATGGCCGTGACTTCAAGCACGCTATTTGAGGCCGTACGCAATATGATAGTACCAAAATTAAGAATAGCCGCGCCAAAACCCTGTTTGCGATATGAAACCTCGATGATATCTTTATGTAGCAACTCGGTTGTCGTATGACTGAATAAACCGGCACGATCCGTTTTTACAACACGTTGATTTGTTATCAACACAGTTGTACTGCGCCATAAGATTACGCGATACCAGATATTGATAATCGCCAGCGCGGGAATCACGAGCACGATGATATTCCAATAACCAAAATAATTAAAATGCAAGTATCCCCGGATAGCAATCAGTACACCCAGACACAAAACCCAGCCGGCGATATTTGCCAGTAAGGTATACCAATGACGCATAACGGTCTTTATTATTTTCTCGTTTTCACGTAGAATAATGCTCATATGTTTGCTTCCCGTAAAACTATACGCTTGCTTTCAATGGTTGTGGCCATACTCACCATTGTTTCAATGGTTGCTTTGGGTGCTTTAACTTATCTCTACCGCTAAGTATAGCGCGGTTTTACTTCTTCAGCATCTCCAGAAATACCGCTTGCGGCAATTCGACGCGACCGCTTGCTTTCATGCGCGCTTTGCCGCGTTTTTGCTTTTCAAGCAATTTTTTCTTACGCGTGATATCACCGCCATATAAATAACCGGTAACATCTTTGCGCATGGCGCTAATGGTTTCGCGGGCAATTATTGTGCCACCGATTGCGGCTTGCAGTGTAACGGCAAACAACTGTTTGGGCACGATATCCTTTAATTTGGCGACAATACGTTTG
>CAYHYQ010000026.1:0-8852 GCA_964360715.1 uncultured Candidatus Saccharibacteria bacterium | reverse complement strand
AAAAAATCGAAAAAACCCATAAGTGTATGTTTTAGTTGCGGGCGACCGTGCGCCGCGCAGATTCGCGCTTTGTTTTTTCACGACGCAATTGACGGACAACATCGTCGCGCACGACATCAATTGCCGCACGCACATCTTCATGTTCACTGACGGCACGATAAAGTTTACTGCCGATCGCGAGATTAACTTCAGCATAGTATACAGGGCCACTGCGATGGTGGCGCGACGGCCGGCCGATTTCAACACGGCATTCAGCCGTACTGCGCGCGCGGATAGGAATATTCTTCTCGAGTGTCGTTAATTTCTGCTCAACAAACGTTTTAATAGGCGGTGTAAGGTCTATTTTAGAACCGCGTACAATGATATTCATAGTAAAACGATAGCATTTTCAACCTACAAAAACAACCCCGTTTCGGGGTTGTTTTTGCGCCAGATGGCGGTCGAGGTTAACGGCGCTTGCTCTTCTTCTTGGCGGACTTCTTTGCCGCTTTCTTTTTCTTTGCCATGGTGTGGTATGCCGCGACCTGTGCGGCTGGTGAACATAGGTTCACCATGCGGCGGGCCGGGGCAGAAGTGATGTGATGCTTCTCACGATGACACTCGACCGAATGCCATCAGCAACTCTCAAACGAAAAGGAACTACTCTAATTTTATATCACGTGAAAAAATTGCATAGCGTAAACAGTGGATAACTCAGTTCGTAAGAACAACCTGCGTATACGAATTTTGTTCGCGCGTATTAATTCTGAAAACTGCATTCGCTGTAAATGTATCAATAGAAAAATCCCAGAGATGCCATGTTGTATGCGCCAACACGGCTGAATCTTCGCCATTAATAATAAGTTTATACACGATACCGTCACTTGTTTCACCGTTTGTGTAGTACGGCGAAGTTAAAAACGCATCACGCATGGCCATGGAAACAATATGTACGACATCAAAGCAACCGCGCCGGCCTAAATGGGCGTATTGCTTACAAATTGTGGGACTTAATACCAAGCGCTTGTATCCAAAGTTATTTATAATATAGATGTCATTGTCGCCTTCGGCACGAATAAAATCACCTTCTTGCAAACCGTACTGCGCCGGTATTGTTCCAGTCGGCACACTCGCGGATGATATCGGCGTGGGCGTGGCTGTTGGTATAAGATCGGCGCTGATGCGCTGAATCGAGCCCTCCAATAAAATTGAAGGTTCGTTCGACCCAAAATCGGATATGTACTTATGTTTGATGGGCATCAACAGAACGCGCACGATACGCGTCGGATCACTCAAAGGAATATATAACGTTGCTGAAGTATCTTGCAAAGGCAATGCGTGCATCTGTGGCACACCGGTATCGGAAAACAACACATAGTAAAGCGTAAAACTTCCAAGCGCTGATGATGAGAATGTAACGGCAAGGTTATTACGTCCGGCCGGCGTAATGCCGCGCACATCAATCCAACGACTCTGCCAATCTTTGTAAAAATCAGCGAAACCAAGTACCGCATCGTCGTTAAAGGTATTAACTTCATGAGTTGGTGTTACATGAAAACGGGTCAAACCATTGCGTGTATAACCAAATTTTGAATTTGATGATACATCATTTATCACCGCGGCGGCTGTGTAGTATGCGAACGCATCCAAAAAACTATCTTTTGAACCGGTTTGAGTAATCGCCGCGGCAACACTTCGCACACTGAGAGTATCATTGCGCGTTGTTGCGGTAACCGCAGTCAAACCATAGTGTTCGGCAAGATACTCGCCGAACATGGCAATCTGGCCGTAATCGGCAAAATCATTTTTCCATTCGGTTAAACTGTCGCTTGGTGAATCAATATACGAATTCAAACGCCGTTCAAATGTCGTGCCATAAAAAGCGTCATTATATCCCGCAAGTGTAATCGCATATTCAGAACGCATTTCGTTCGTCCATGAATCATCATCAAGATTTTGTAAAATCTGTTTCTGGTTAAAAGAAATCATGTGCTGAAATTCATGAGCAAAAAACGCTTGCGTGCGTTGTTCGTCAGGAAACGAATAGACGTTCACGAAAAGCATTTCGCGTTCGTTTGACATCGGGACACCCTGTGTCCGACGATATTCATGCGCGGTATCGAAATAACCGCCGATGTTATCGGTCAAACGTGTGGCGACGATTGTTAATCGTGAATCACCATCAATACCCGGATTCGGTTCACTACCGAAATTTTTTGTCACCGTGGGGTAGATAATGCTGTCGAATTGTTGACTCAAACGAGTAAGCTGATCAATCACGATCCCGCGGGTACCTGTATCCAAAGAGCTCCAATATACGTCTTCTATATAGAAGTAGGCATGTTCCGAAACATAACGCACTGTCGCGGCCAATGATGTGCGACCGAGTAAATCATATTGGGAATTTACGAAAAAGACCCTTGAATCACCTATATTATCGGCCCGGGCGGACGATGCCCATACAATACTGATGCATACGATTATACCGACGAGGAAACGCTTCATATCTCTACAGTATATCCCCGATGAACAACAAGTGCCAGAAATTATGGACATTTTATTAAAATCATGGTAATCTGTTAGTACCTCATGAAACGCCTTCCCCTTATACTTGGCGATATTACAGCGCTCTATGGCGCGCTTTTGGCCGCCCTGCTTGTGCGCTATGGTCATGATACAGCGAAATTCCAAGAACATGTGGGCCCATTTACGATTATTTTCTGTCTCTGGCTATTCGTCTTTTTCATAGCCGAACTCTACGATATCACAAGTACAAAAAATACCGCCGATTTCTTCGGATCACTCCTTTACGCGATTCTGATGAATGCTGCGTTATCAATTGCTTTCTTTTATCTTATCCCCTATTTCGGCATCGCGCCAAAAACAAATTTATTTATCTTCTTGGCCTTTGCCGTCGCTTTCATGTTTCTCTGGCGTTGGTACTATAACGCGCTAGTAGCCACCGGCGATCCCGACAACAACACGCTGATTATCGGCGCAACACCGCAATCCAGCGAACTTTATGATTATCTTTTAGCTAATCCGCAACTTGGTTACAAGGCCATCGGTATCATTGATATTGATCAGGAATCAGCCCGCGCGATACTACGTGAATTGATTGCTAAAAAACATGTGACCACGCTTGTCATTACAGCCACGGCGTATAAAGATCCATTTGTACTCGATATTATATACGGTCTCTTACCATATAATATCGATTTTTATTCTCTTAATGATTTTTATGAGCTGGTCACGCAACGCGTCTCGGTCGGTTCGATTGATCAAGCGTGGTTCTTATCTAATCTTTCAACGAGCACCCGTCGGCGCTATATATTATCACGGCGCTTATTTGATCTTGCGACCGCCCTGACGTTCGGCATTATCTCACTTATATTTTATCCGTTTATAATTGTTGGTACGAAGCTAACATCGGTCGGGCCGGTATTCATTAAACAAAAACGCATCGGCCGGGCCGGTAAATTATTCACGCTCATAAAATTCCGCACCATGATTGCCAACGCGCCTGATGGTAGCGCCGAGGGCGCAACTGGCGCCGTCTGGGCGCAAAAAGATGACCCACGCATCACGAAGTTCGGCAAATTCTTGCGCAAGAGTCGCCTTGATGAGTTACCGCAACTCTGGAATATATTGAGGGGTGAAATGTCATTTGTCGGACCGCGGGCAGAACGACCGGAATTCCATGAACAACTTAAAGCACAAATTCCTTTTTACGATGAACGTTATCTCGTAAAACCCGGCTTAACCGGCTGGGCCCAAATTAAATACCCCTACGGTTCCAACGTTGAAGACGCGCGCAATAAATTGCAATACGACCTCTATTATATTAAAAACCGCACCTTCCTTATGGATGCGGGTATTATTCTCAAGACAGCAAATATCATGTTGCGCAAAGCTGGCAAGTACGCTCGCTAAAAAACACACCCGACCAGTCGGCGGTGTGTGTTTTAAACTCTCATATTCATTTACTATCGGCCGATGGTTTTGAGAAATTGTTGGACGTCAGGTTCAAGCGCTGGGTCGAGTTCAAGCGCTTTAAGCGCTTCAGTTGCGGCTTCATCAGGACGGCGCATACTTTGCAGAACAAAGGCATATTTCAGATGATACAAACCTTTATTCGGTTCGAGCGCGAGAAGTTGCGTGTAATATTGACTCACCTTCTGAATATCCCCGACTTGCGCGAAATAATTTATAAGCCGCATGTAATCTTGCTCCGAAGCATCGTAACCCAGTTCCAACCCTTTCTGGAGCGCCAGCAAACCGTTTGTGATATCACCGGATTCAATTTGCGTCAGACCCAGATACCACCACGAGATATCAACTTCCGGATTAATTTGAATGGCTTCATGAAATGTATCAATCGCTTCTTTATACATTAATTTATTGACATAGGCCTGTGCTATTTCGTAGTAAGTACGCACGAATTTTGGTGACAATTTTTGCGCGATACGAGCTATTTCAAGCGCCTGATCATTATATGGCGATTTGGGATCATCTTTACCCAATAAAATTAACATACGGCTCATGTACAGATACGGCACATAGTCAAAACTCGCGATACCATCCGGTGTAATGTTTTTCTTTTCCTGTTCAACGGCATACTGTAATGCTTCGCGCGGCTTGGCATTGGCCTGAAAATTACCGACTTGTTCCATGAGATATTGTGCGAAACGATTACGCAATTCGTATGTACTAAAAGTATCGTATGCCAATGCTTTTCTGAAATTCTGCACGGCTAACGCATGATTACGATTATTTTGTGGCCATGAAGCAACGAGGCCGCGCGTGGCCAAATAATTTGCGCGCGCCGGCGTAACCGCCGTCAGCCAAAAAACCCAAATCACAACTATGGTACTTACAATAACGGCCGATTGTCGCAACATCGGCGAGACATTGAATGACTGTGGCTCGACAACAATCGGTTCCGGCGACGTTTCACGGACAAGCCATGTGACCAAGCCGATAAAAATGAAAAATGCTATGAAATTTGCCGAAGTGTCAAAGATAAAAGAGTTATGAATGGCATACGCGATAAGACCGCAAAACAGCACGGCGGCAATGGCTTTATATTCATGTTGCTGGCGTTGATATAAGAGAAATAATTCGCGAATCAGCGATATAAATAACCACAGATACGCCGCGAGACCAACAACACCCATTGTTACCAAAACTTCGATGAACATATTGTGCGCACGATCGAAGAGCGTTTCCGAACCATAACCAATAAAAAACTTGGGGTTGAAGTGTTCTGTGAAAGGCGCGTCAAAATTTTCAGGCCCCCAGCCAAATATTATCGTGCGTGCATTATCGAGCCAGCCCCTAATACCTGCCTGCCAGGCCCATAATCGCGTATCAACGGTGCGGGTTTCGAATGAAATATCAGAGATACGCGATATGTAACCGCTTTTTTTAACTATAGAAAGCGTATCATGATTCACGATTAGAAATACTTCCGCGATAATGGCGAGTCCGAGTATAATACCCAGCGCCCAGCGCACGCGGCGGGCGGCGACACCGAATGGATATATGAAGAATAGAATAATGGCCGAGACAACGATGCCCAGTACCGCGCCACGCACCCCGGTCATCATTACAACTATGAGCAGGAGTAGCGTAATAATGCCGTACGTCCAGCGCGTACCGGAACCGCGCGGTTCACGTACAAGTAAACCTAACGCCAGAAACAAATTTATAATTTGATAACCGGCAAACAAGGCCGTATTGCCGATGGTACCAAAAATACGCGAACGGCCGCCGCCACCCAAGACAAGCGCCAAATCAGTACGTTGCAGTAAGCCGTAAAACGCCGAGATAACGCCGGCAATAAGCGAGCAATGTATCAAACGCATCCACTCCTCGCGTGTACGAAAAATACCTGTCGCCATCACATAAAACAACCAGAAATGTACGAATGTAAACCAGCCACCCATACGTTCCAAACTACCCATGAAGCTGAGATACTGATGAAAGCTGGTGAGTGTCGTCAAACCGAAGACCGCGGTAAAACCGGTTACGGCCCAAAAAAGACGTGTCCGCGGCGGCAACCAGCGCCGATCAGTCAATATCAGCCATAGATAAGGCAAGGCTATGAGTTCTATCAGCGTGCGAAAAACAACAACTTTACCGAAATGAAACGGCGAAAAAAATTGCTGAAAAATAATCAGGGGTACGAAAGGAACAAAATAAATACACCAACGCACAAGAGTAACGATTGACTGGTTTTGCAATACCGCAGATGTCCGTTTTTGCATGTTCATAAAATAAAATCGCGAGATGCTCTCACAATACCCGAAATAACAAATTATTCCAAATGCTCGCCGTTATAGAGGCGCTCGGTAGTCGCGACTTGCGCCTCGAGAGTAAATAGTTTCTGAATCCGACGCTGACCCGCTTTACCGAGCCGATGAGCTAACGCATGGTCACTTAAAATAACAGTTAGACGTCGGGCAAAAAGTGCCGTGTTATAAGGATTTAGAACATAGCCCGTAACACCCTCGGCGACAACTTCAATCGTACCGCCATAACAACCGGCGATCACCGGCTTTACCAATGCGGCCGCTTCAGCCGCCATCATACCCATGGTCTCAAAACACAACGAAGGCATAACAACAACATCGGCCACGGCCAGCGCAGTCCAATAATCCGCCCCACGTTGCCAAGGCAATAAGACGATATTTTCTTTTAATTCATGTTTCCGCGCCCACACATCTACGCTACTAATAAACTGCTCATTAATATCACCGATAATTACCAATATGGCCTTGGGTACGCGCGCAATAACGAATGGCAAAACGGCGAACAATTGATCAATGCCTTTGGAACCCATAATACGACCGCCGAACAAAATCACCGGGTGATCAATTAAATTATGCGCGCGGCGAAACGCGGTCACGGCCGAGGCATGAACCACGGCCGCTTTCATATCAACACCGTTGTAGATGCGCACCGTTGCGCGAATACCATTTTGGCGCAAGGCCTCACGCACAGCATCCGACACGGCAATAATTACAGCACCGACGCGCCAAAGTATTAACCAAATTATGATTTCCCTGAAAGGCACGAATTTCCAACGGGCTTGGCGCAAGCGTCGCAAAAATGTCATACGATAATCCGGTGGCGCCGCAGGCATAAAACCGGAATGATCGGCAAGATACATAATGCGTGAATATGCGAATGATGCCGTATCATGCATTGTCATAAATATTCGTTTTGTATACGTCCGGCCGGCGAACAATACCCACCACGACCATATACCGTTGAGCGTGTGCGCGTGCACAATATCGGGCTGGACCACCGCTATATACTGACTTGCAATGCGCACCGCTGAACGGTGATACAGGCCCCGCCAAAAACGCAACAAACCTGTATTGCTTATGCAAACTCGTTTTATGGTCATCCTATCTATAACCTGAATACCGGCCTGTGTCGGATCATTTATTGTGGTCAGAATATACACTTCATGCCCGCGCGCAACCATGGCTTGTGCAAGTTGTTGAGCCACCGTGCCCGCGCCGCCGGCCACAGCCGGTGGAAAACCATCACATATATAGAGTATTTTCATTTTGAATTTTTTTGTGACGAATAGATGCCAAACGCGCCCGATTTGACACTGCCTGTAGCTATCGGCTCCGCGCCGTAAAATTTAAACGGCAATTCTTCACGCATCGGCGCCCAATACATGAAGTATGCGATCGGAAATTTAGAAACTTCATTTATAATACCTTTTTCATCGCTGGTTTTCGTTTGGCCGAAATAGCGCATACCGATGCGGAATGCAAAATTCAAAGTAACATGCCAATTACTGTTTGAAGCCAGCGAAGCACCACGCAATTGCGGTAAGGCCGCGATGATACGCTGTTGCTCAATTGCCGCGTCTTTCTGACCATCATAAGTATAGCGTATGCTATCAAGTGGCTTTATAGCAAAGCTCAACAGTATAAATACAGCGGCACAGAAAATACCCGGTCGGGAAAGAATTTTTTGATCTGATCTGACTATGCTGTCAAAAATAAGCGCAGTCATGGCGAGTAGCAAGACATTGACTAATCCCAGATGTCGTAAAAGTACAACAATCGGTATATAGCCAAGACCACTGGCTATCATAGCCAAAAACATAATCTGTAGCATACGGCGGCGCGGCGGCGCTATATTTAAAATACCGAGCGCTAACAACAATATAACGCCGATAAGCGCCGGTGAAAGCAATGAAAATTCCAGCATAATACCGACGATGCGACTGATATTTCTTTTTATCAGGCGAATCTGGTGTGCAAAGTTGGCACGTGATTCAAATGGCGACCAAGGAATTGATGCGATATATGTAGGATCTTCCCATACACTCGTTGCGGCGGCATGCGGTGGCGACATTAAACCGCCATTACTATCAACATTAAAACTATCGCCTTGCGGGCCGTTGAGCGCATACGTATACGAACCGGCCGCACTGAGCATCCAGCGATTATATTTCCAATGTAATGCGGCCATCCATGACACACTTGCTATGCAAAAAACAACTATCATAACGCCAGCGAAAATACGTAAACGCCGCCGCTCAACCGGTTGGGCTGATATCCAGTGAATAACCAACATACCAGCGCTAAAAAGTATAAACAGATAGAATCCATAGGCCTTCGCGATATATGTTAGAAATCCTAAAATACCGATAAGCGCGCCAAAAACAACCGGCCGACGCAAAAAATCATTATTAATACAGATACTCACAACGTTCAACATAATGAACGTTAATAATGCATCGGGTGTAAGATCACTGATGGCAACATAGAGCGCGATCGGAACCATGGCACACAAAAACAAACGCCCGGTGATGCGCGAGCATCTCAAACGTTGCAACAAAA
>CAYHYQ010000025.1:0-8983 GCA_964360715.1 uncultured Candidatus Saccharibacteria bacterium | reverse complement strand
GATGAAGCCGACCGCATGCTCGACATGGGTTTCGCACCTCAAATTAAACGCTTGCTTACAGCCGTACCGAAGGAACGTCAGACAATGTTATTCTCGGCTACGATGCCCGATGACATCGTGCGAATCGCTTCGCACCATATGAAAATGCCGGTGCGTATTGAAGTTGCGCGTCAAGGCACAGCGGCCGAAACTGTTAAACAGGAATTGTACTGCGTACAGCAAGGCGATAAAGGCCGACTTTTAGAAAAGATTTTAGCCGATAACCCGGGTGACACCGTCTTGGTTTTTTCGCGCACAAAGCATGGTGCCAAGAAAATCACACGTTTAGTACAGAATATGGGTCATACGGCGGCTGAAATTCATTCGAATAAATCGTTGAGTCAACGCACGGAAGCGTTACAAGGTTTCAAAACCGGCAAGTATCGTGTGCTCGTGGCCACCGACATTGCCGCGCGCGGTATTGACGTTACAAATATCGGTATTGTTCTAAATTACGATTTGCCCGATAATCCTGAAGATTATATTCATCGCATCGGCCGTACCGGCCGGGCCGGTTTGGAGGGCCGTGCCATCTCGTTCGGTACGCCTGATCAAGCGCCCGATGTGCGCGCGATCGAGAAACTGATGCGTACCTGGTTGCCACTCACGCCGTTACCAAAGGACTTACCGGCGCATCGCGCCATGCCGATTGTGTCGCGCGATGTCAGTCCATTTAGTACGCGCGCGCCACAGCGTAGTGGATCGCCGCGATTTGGAAGCACGCCACGTATTGGCGGTCGTGCCCCAAACTACGCGCCACGCGCCACCGGCGGCCCATCGCATAATCCACGCCCCAGCTTTGCTCGGCGCTCTTCCTCGAACCGTCCCCGTTAGGCGGTTCTTGCTATTTTATAAATATAATTGTATAGTAAAAATTGTGGAGGTTTTCGATGCAAGTTTTTCACGGCCAGTACCGTAGCGCAATTCAAGTCGGACCATTGATCATCAAGTTTCCACGGCTGACTCATAAGTTGTTGCAAGCTGTGTGGCCGCGATTCTCCTTGAAACGGAGTTTCAGAAAGAATCTTTGGTTCTGGTGGCATGATGTACGATGGGCTTGGATGTGGATTCGTGAAGCAATACGACAAAACTGGAATGAATACCGTTGTTGGTGTGCATTGCGTTCATCATATCTAGCACCCGTTTATTTCAGTTGTGGCGTTATGTCAATCATGCGTTACGAACGGGGAGAATATCCGACTTACGAAGAGTGGCGACACATAGTACAAAAACTCCGAGATCTAATCGGTCGCCAGTATTTTTGCCGGATTGATCCGCACGAGCATTTCATGACTAACGTAGTTTGTGCCGAACGTGGGTATACCTTTGTTGACTACGGAGGTTCGGGGAGCGAATTTTCAATGACGGATGTTTTTCATCAGCACGATGCCGCTGTTCGAAATATCCTGCAATCGCTCAGCGCCTAGTGGCGCTTTTTAATTGACAAATTGTATTGCTATGTGTTTAAATTTATAAGAGGAGGCAATGAATGAGGCGGTTAAGGGTTTTGCGACAAAAGGAGATTGAAACTACTGTCCTTAGTTTCGTAGATCACGTCCATAAACACTGGTCCTTTTACAAGACGCATAAGCCCCATCTGGCTCGTACAATGGCTGAGCTTGTGCGCTATGTAAATGCCCTATGGCGTTTGCCTGAAGGCGCACGTTTTCTGAATCGGCATAACTGGATGGACGGATTTTGCAGACACATTGGTGATGTGTTTCGTATCCGCAACCTGACAGCTATCAGCAATCATCCGATACGCGAAGCGTTACTTGAAATGATTGATCAGTGCGGACTTGATTTTGCCGATGAGGGCACAAGGGTGCCGTGGCGTGGTTATAGCAAGACACAGCCGCCGCGCTGGCAAGGAGATTTCTTTGCCAAGGTTTTCAGGGATGCTCGTGTGCGACTCGGTTTGAAACGCGAAGAACAGCGTCGAGCGATAATCAAGGCGAAGATAATCGCAGTTGATCGTGAACTTGAAGATCTGCTGAAGCAGATCGGCGACTGTAATCCTAGGAATAAAAACTGTGTGAGCCGTATGCGCAAGATTGTTAAACAGCGCCAGCAAGTTGCTGAACATAATGCTAGGTTATTCGCTGCTCTCGGATGGTAATTTCCAGCGCCCAAAGAGGCGCTTTTGTTTAACAAAGATCGTCATATGCGATTTTAATACTAAATATAAAACACTCCGATGAAGCGGAGTGTTTTAATACTACTTAATTGGCAAACTATTACGGAGTCGCGGTTGGGGTCGGTGTGACACCGAGCGCGGCTTTCAATGTGGCGCGGGCGGCTTCGGCGGCGGTTTTGAAGTCGTCCATCGCTTTTTTGACGGCGGTATTGCGAATCTTAGCCAATGCTTCAATTTTAGCACCTAGCTTCTCAATAGCGTCGCGATCAACTTTGAATTTATCATGTGCGGCTTTCATACTGGCCATATAAGTGGCGCGGGCTGTCGCTGGCACAACACCGGCGGCACAATCCGTTTTGGCTTGGGCAATCGCGGCATTTACCGATGTTTTGTATGCGGCAACGGCACTATCAACCGCGGCTTTGCGACCGATAAGTGTAGAGTCCACACCATCACGGAAGGTTTTCATAGCGGCATCAACCGCGGCTTTGCGGGCGGCAATCGCGGCGGTCATCGTGTCTTTAAAAACTGCGACAGCCGCTTTCTGAGCATCAGTTGTGGTTCGACTATCAATACGTGCAAATTGTTCGGCGCGCTTTACCTCGGCTTCATTACGATTTTGCAAGATGCGTGCATCACGATCGCTACGGTGTTCACTCAACTTAGCCGTGCGTTCATCGCGGACTTTTAAAAGTTTTGACTCGCGATCATTTATGCGACTTTCAACCTCAGTTGATTTCGTCGTAATCGCGGTGCAAAAATTCGCAGTCGAACGAATACCGCCGGCTGAGTCACCCTTCTCTGCTAACGCGGCGGCCGGCGCGAGAGCCAGACCCATAATTGAAAGCGTAACGATGGACGATGTAAATTTAGTATTCATTGGCGTTATAAACTGAAGTAAATGCGTCAATCTGCGTCGAGTCGGATTTGGCAAGCGACACATCGCCATTGGCTTCGTCGCTAATTGACTGTTCGCTGATTGCGGCACTTAGCATTGCGTTAATTATCTCATCAGTTGCAGTTGAATTATCGCTGACTGTACCTGTGCTTGTAGTAGGTGATATCGCAACACGCGGACCCGTGCTTTGTTTACGACCGACCATAACGATTACTATTAATATGATAATTGCGGCGGGAATAATGATTTTTAATTTTGATGACATATGGTTGAAATAATTAACTACTGTATAGAGAGCGGTTCGACCGATGACCTGCTCTTCCTGAACATGATAACGCCCGTCCGTGGCTTTCGTGACGCGGGCGGCATCAAACAATTGGTGCGCGGTTTCAGGCGACAGTGAAACCGCCGCTTTAAGAAGGGCGAGTTCTTGCTCCAATTGTTTGTCAGGATTCATCATAATAAGTGGGTGGCTTTGCGCATGGCTTTCAGCGCGCGCGATACAATTTGTCGCACATTCTCCTCGCTTTTGCCCATAATTATGGCAATTTCGGCGTAGGGGAGATCGGCAATATAACGCAATAATATGGTCTCACACTGATCGCTATCAAGGCCTCGTAACGCTTTATCAGTATATTCTATGGCTTCTCGTTGTTCGGCTATCCGCGCCGGTGTCTGCGTGTCGTCGGGTAATGTTAACAGAAGTTGTTCGGCATTAAATACCGGTATCGGTTCTTTGCGCCGAATGTGATCAACGATGGCGTTGCGGGCGATGGTGAACAGATATGCCAACGGCGGACGATTGCGGTGTTCATATTGTCGGCGGGCTTGCCATGCTTTGGCAAATACAATTTGCGTAATATCTTCAGCGGCTTCTTTGCGACCGAGTCGGGCGTAGCAATAGCGGTAGATTGGCGCGAGACATGTTTCATAAAGTTCCTCGAACGCCTTTTGATCGCCCTCAGCGACCTTTTCTAGTAAAGAACGGTTGTCGAAATTACTTTGATTGTCTATTGAATGTAACGGCATAAGTAATGGATATGTGACAGGTGATTTGTACTACAGTATAATATGTGTTTATTGTGTAGCTCGCAACGATCTCTAGCCACATCAATTACACCGTGGCGGTTTTTTATGCTATTTACAACTAATGGGGAATAGCGTATAGAGAGTGTATATAAAGTTGACTAATTAATCTTTATGCAAAACAGCGTGTTTCGCAGTGTGCAGATTTTCGTAACTCTTTTTATTATTATCGGGTACACAAGTATCGGCGGTTATACGCACGATTTACATGCGGTTTCGTCGGTAACATTGTTCTCTGACGGTTTTGATCAGGCGGGCAATACATTAACAAACAAATGGCGTAAGGCAAGTATCACCGGTGCGAGTAATCCAAATCCGGATGCGCGCGAGAGCATAACCGATAATGGTTGGAACAGTGTTGGTGTCAGTGACAAGGCGTTGCTTTTGGAAGGTGAATCTTCGGCAAACCCTGACGCGGGTGTTGAACATGATATTGCAACGCAAGGATATGCATCGTTGACTATTCAATATTCGCGGGCGATTAATAGTTTTGATCTCGCAGACAACGATCAGTTCGTGGCCGAGTATACGCTTGATGATGGCGCGGCTGTAGTTCTTGAAACATTGACAGCCGACCAAGTACACTCGCTCTCACCAGAATTTTTAATTTCCAATCCGGAACGCTACACTAAATTAACACTCCGGTTTTATATTGCCCGAGGCACGAGCGATAACGATGAAGTCGGGATTGATGATGTTGTGGTAAAGGCCAATGATGCCGCGTTATTCTACGATGGTTTTGAGAGCGATGATTTCAGTAACTGGACGTCAACGGAAGAAACATCGGTTATTGTGACCAATGATGCACGCACCTGGACTGACGCAAATACCGCGGCAACGGGCCGGGCGGCTGATATTGGCGGCAGTGCTACTGTTGTGAACAACCCCGATGACGCCATCGTCAAACTTTTTGATTCAACCGGTTACAAAGATATCAAGCTCCGTTATGCTCGCAATGCCGCCGGTCTTGAAACGACCGACCGATTCCGCACCTATTACAGCACCACGGCCGTCCCGGCCTGGACGGAGTTTGAAAATGTTGTCGGTGGTATATATCAGTCAGTTACTTTTTCCTTGCCAACAAGCGCCGATAATAACTCTAACTTGCGTTTTCGTTTTGAAACTAATGCCAATAGCAACACGAATGACGATGTGTATCTTGACGATGTAGTCATCTGGGGTACATTGACGCCGCCGACGGTCATTGTGAAAAAAACCGTTATCAACGATAACGGCGGCACAAAAGCACCCGGTGATTTCACTATGAATGTTGCCGCGACAAATCCGTCACAGGTTAGTTTTGCCGGTGATGCCGCAGGCATAGACGTTACTATGGATGCCGGTGTATTTACTATTACCGAAACTAACGATGGCACCTATACTTTGGTTGCTTCAGGCAGTTGTGATGGCACTATTGCCTTTGGTGAAACGAAAACCTGCGAGCTAATTAATGATGATATTCCGGGGCGTCTGACAGTTACTAAACAGATTGTGGGCAGTGATGATCCAGCCAGTAATTTTACGATTACGGTTGACGATAATGCCTCACCGGCAAGTTTTGAGGGTAATAGCGACGGCGGCACATTAGTTACTGTAAATGCTGGCGCATACGCCGTTACCGAAAACCCGTTGCCAAGCGATTATACCGTTACCTATTCAACTGATTGCACCGGCACGATAGCCCTGAATGAAAACAAAATCTGTACCATTACTAATACTAAGAAAGGCAAGATCATCATACAAAAAGAAACACTGCCGGATGATTCCGAACAAGAATTCCAATTCACGGCCTCGTACAATGCTGAAGGTTTCTCGCTCAGCAATGAAGAATCAAATGACAGTGATTGGCTTGAACCCGGTGTTTATAATGTTGCCGAAAACGCGATTGAAGGTTGGGATATAACTTCGGCGACCTGTTCTAATGGCAGTCCCTTGGAGTCAATCAGTTTGGCTATTGGCGAGACCGTCACGTGTACCGTTATTAACCGTCAGCGTGGCAATATAACCATTACAAAACAGACCGAACCCGATCAGGGCAATACATTTACGTTCAATATGGCCGGCGGCGAGAGCAACCCCTACACCGGTTCAGAGAGCGTCGTTGATGACGGTAGTGCTTTGTTTAATAATCTTGTGCCCGGTACTTATACCGTTTCCGAAGTGATTCCGGAGGGTTGGACCGGCACACAGAAACTTGTGTGCAACGCGGGACCGGTCTATGACTTGGCGACGTCAGTGGAAATCAGCGTTGATCCCGGTCAGACAGTTGCTTGTAACATAAATAATACCGAATATGGCATTATTTCCGGCATAAAATTTGAAGATACCAACAGTAATAGTTCGAAAGATATATCTGAAAGTTCAATTGCCGGTTGGACGATTCACGCCTACAAAGCCGACAGCTCGGAAGTGACGGCAGAAACTGAAACAAACGTTGGTGGCTACTCATTGACTAATTTAGAGGCCATGAACGACCTTTTCAACGGCGTCTATAATATTTGTGAAGTACAAAAGAGTGGCTGGATACAAACATACCCGACGGCGCAAACTGTTGGCGCCATCGGTTGCACCGGTGACGGCGAGGCGGCAATCGGTTATCAGATCGAGGTTTTTCCGACCGGTAATATTGGTGGTAAAAACTTCGGTAACTTCAAAAAAGGTTCGATTAGTGGTGCTAAATTCAGTGACCGTAACGGCACCGGTGAATGGGATAAGGGTGAATCGGGACTCTCCGGTTGGACGATTAACTTAACCGATACATCCGATTCGGTTTTGGATACCAGCACAACGAATAAAGACGGCTCCTACTCATTCTCGGGCTTAGCTTATGGTACATATCGTGTTCACGAAGTTATTCCCGGGGATCCGACACAGTGGTTGCAGACACTTCCGCAGGAACCAAAATATTACGAATTAACAATTACCTCAGGCACAGATTTTACTGATAAGAATTTCGGCAATAAAGCCCCAAATATTAGCGGTACGAAATACAATGATTTAAACCGTAACGGTTCGCGCGATGAGGGCGAACCAGGTTTGGCCGACTGGACGATACGTTTGTCAGACGGCGAATCAACGCGCGAAAATGTAACTGATGAATCTGGTTCTTATTCATTTTTCGAAGTTCCACTCGGTACATATACACTGACGGAAGTGGCTCAGCGGGGATGGGAGGTTGTTGAACCGGCGAGTGGTTCATGGCCGGTTATCATAGACGAAGCCGGTGAGGATAAGATATTCAACTTCGGTAACTTTACTTCGGGATCGGTTAGCGGTTTGAAATATAACGATGCTAATGGCAATGGTACTCGCGACGAAGAAGAATCAGGTTTGAGTGAGTGGACTATATACGCCGATGCCAATGAAAATAGCATGTTGGACGAAGGTGAAGTGTCCGCTATTACCAATGCAGAAGGCGGCACCTATACGCTTGCCGGTTTGAATGCAGGATCCTATAAGATTCGCGAGGTTGCTCAAGAAGATTGGACTCAGACACAACCGGGCGACAGTGGCTCATATTCAGTAACTGTTACATCCGGTAGCAATATAACCGGTAAAGATTTCGGTAATCGTGTTCCACCGACACCTACGCCCACACCGACCCCTACACCTGAACCGACACCAAGCAATAGCGGTGGGGGTTCAGGCGCACCGGGCTATGATCCAAACGCTCCGGGCGGTACCGGCTCGACTAATATCGGTGGTGAAGTTCTTGGCGCGACAACACCGGCTAATGGCGGCGGTTCAACTCCTACCCCAACTCCTACCCCAACCCAAACGCCGACGCCAACATCAGCCATTATTCCGCGCACAAATTCAAATAGTTCAACAGGTGGTAATAATTCGAACTCTGACTCGGGTATAAATGTTGCTGGCGGTTTTGTAACTGAAACTCCATTGCCGGATAGTGATAGTGGAGTCGAATCACCGACACCAAGTGCAACACCGGTGAGTGCCTTGGGTGCCGATGTAAGCGGTACCACGGGCGGTATCGGTGGTTTTCTCGCCTCGCTTTGGAAGCTATCACTCTTGCTGTTGATTGCACTTAGCATGTACTTTGTTATGCGGCACAAAGAAAAAGGCCAATCGCAGAGCTAGGAACATAAAAACTGCCTAGTAAATGAGGCGGTTTTTATGTTGATGACAACATTTGCAAATCTATTGGCGAGTGCGATAATATGCGCATATCTATCATGATGAATCGCCGTACGATTCTTAGCATACTTATCGCGGTACTTTCTTTGGGTTACATTTTTGCTTTGCCTCACGGCGCGTCTGCCGCCAACCGCTCAACTATATTTTATGATGATTTTGACACGCCCCAACTTACGAAGTGGGTAACGCTTTTTGGTACTTGGGAACGCCGTAAAGTTGGCGGCGAAACATATGCCGAAGTCGGGCCGGTATCGGTTGGCGGTTATTTAGCCAAGACAATTTCAGTTGCCGGCTATGATAATGTTGAAATTGGCTATCGCTATCGCGCTTCAACGTTTACAAATAATGAAGAAGCTTATTTTGAATGGAGCGATGATAATTCTAACTGGCATCGTGTCGTAGCGTATACTCTTGGTGTTGGTGATGCCACAGCCGGTACGAATTGGATCACCGCGGCGTTTAATCTAAACCCATCAGCACCGCAAACATTATCACTTCGGTTTGTGGCTACAATTCAGGAAACACAGCATTGGTTTCAACTCGATTCCATAACTTTAATCGGTGAGGGGCGGGCGACGGCCGCCGTAAATGGCACCGTATATAATGATCACGATGCTGACACAGCGCGTGGCAACGGCGAAGCCGGTCTGAGTAATTGGGATGTGCAA
>CAYHYQ010000024.1:2704-9355 GCA_964360715.1 uncultured Candidatus Saccharibacteria bacterium | reverse complement strand
TACTCGGAGCGTTTTGTCTTCTCGCATCTTATGCTGTGACTTACAATGGCGGCACTGGTAATATTGCCGGCATCAGTAAGTTAGACAAGGATACTATCTACCATGTCATTACTGTCGAAAGAGTAGATCGCTATTGGTTAACAATCGTTCAAAGTTCTGGCGGCGAGTCACTTGCCGTCAAGCTCTTGCTGATCAAGCGACCACCCCGGTATTTCAGAGTCACAAGTCAAAGCGGTAGTAAAACTATTGAAGAGTACCCGCCGCCGGAAACTGCGCCGAGCGCATTACCCGAAGCTACACCGGTTTTATCACCGCCGCGTGTCATCGGGTCCTAGCATCACGAGGTCCGATATATCGGACCTCGTTTTTTGTTTTCATCATTTAAAAAGACAAGCCGAGAAGTAAATTAATATTGGGAGTGAGTAGATTATAAATCCAAGTAAGCATGTTTTAAATTTCGCTGGCAAATTAGGGCGGAGCGAAGCGACGTAGGCACCAAATTTGCCTAGAAATTTAATATATGCGAACGCAAGATTTATTTCTACGAACTCCGTGTTAATTTATTTCTCGGCTTGTCGGCCTCACTCTTTTTTGCTATCATCTATCCGCATGCGATTCCTACGGGCTTATGCGCTTAATATCGCGG
Organism: uncultured Candidatus Saccharibacteria bacterium; assembly: GCA_964360715.1. Classification (GTDB taxonomy): domain Bacteria; phylum Patescibacteriota; class Minisyncoccia; order 2-02-FULL-40-12; family IGHO2-01-FULL-4-A; genus CAYHYQ01. The sequence goes on along the minus strand of CAYHYQ010000024.1, from coordinate 8,709 downwards.
CATTGCTTATCGCCAGCATCATGGCCGGCGCTCTTTCAATCAATGGTTCGTGGCTCGGTTATGTTATAACGGCCGGCGTGTTAATGCTGTTAAATGTAACTCTGAAGCCACTGTTGAAGTTGGTTTCGATGCCAATCATCGGCCTTACGTTCGGGCTATTCGTACTGGTTATCAACGGGTTCTTGCTTTGGCTGGCCACGCATCTGCCCTTCACCGGCACTTTCATCAGTACGAATGGTTTAGGTGGTCTGATTCTGGCCACACTTATAATTACCGCCGCTAATCTTGTAACCACTCATCGTCTCTAACATGCTTAATACTTATTTAACTATCGCTCAGATCGCCTTAGCCGCCATTACGGCTGTGTTTATATTGCTACAGCGCCGGGGCAGTGGCTTATCATCAACATTTGGCGGTTCCGGCGGCAGTTACGCCACGCGGCGCGGCGCCGAAAAAGCCATTTTCGTCAGTACGATTATTTCGAGCATTGCTTTTTTTGCCGTGTCGGTCGCCCGTATCCTCTTATTGTCGGCCAAGTAATTAGCGACACCGCCGATATTTGGCGGTTCGTTAAATGCTCCGGCTGTATTCGCATCCATAGCGGCATACGATCACAACCAAATTGATGATTTTTACGCCGCGCATCACAAACGCGATAAATCGCCGCGCGGCAAATGGCGCGGCTTACTGCCAACGCGCGACCAAATCGCCCACTTTCCCAAAGTACTCTCGGCAATTGAACGCCACATCGTGGTTGTGTTCTTACTTATTGCTTTGCTCGCGCTCATAGCCGCGCCGGTCAGCGCGTACTATCACTATACAAAATCCGCACCCGGTAGCGGCGGTTCTTTTACTGAAGGTATGATCGGCCAGCCGATTTATATCAATCCGCTTTTGTCACAAAGTAACGATGTTGATAAAGACCTGGCTAATCTTGTGTATGCCGGTCTTACAAAATATGGTGCTGACGGAACAATCATCGGCGATATGGCCGATCTGCCGATTATCAGTAGCGATGGTTTAACCTACACATTTAAATTGAAGCCGAATCTAATTTTTCACGACAGTGTACCCGTTACGGCTGATGACATATTATTTACCGTCCTGACCGCCCAAAATGCCGATTATCGCAGTTATCAGCGCGTATATTGGCACGGCGTTGACGCGGCTAAAATTGATGAGCGCACAGTTGTTTTTAAACTCAAAAATCGCTATGGCCAGTTTCTAAGTTACACTACCATGGGTATTCTGCCCAAACATATTTGGGATAATGTGAAGCCGTCCAGTTTCAGTTTATCAACCTCAAATCTCGCACCAATCGGTTCAGGCCCCTATCGTCTCAACAATCTTGATCGCGACAGCACCGGTATTCGCGGCATGACTCTGAAATCTTTTAAGAAATATGAAGCTGGCCAACCCTACATTTCAACCATCTACATAAAATTTTACGATTCCGAATCATCAATCATCAGCGCTTATAACCATAGTGACATAGATACATTGAGTTTTCTCTCGCCACGTAAAGCAAACACTGTAAGTTTGAAAGGTCAAACGGTAATTGAGCACCTGAAATTGCCGCGTTATTTTGCCGTCTTTTTTAACAGCACAAAAAATGCCACACTCGAAGATATAAACGTACGCCAAGCGCTCAGCTATGCCACTGATCGTGATGCTATCGTGAACGAAGTTCTTGACGGCAACGGCACGGTTACCACCTCGCCGATGACGCCGGGTATTTTGCCTATCGCGCAACCAAATATCACTTATGCTTACAACCCGGCGCAAGCCAAGGCACTTTTTGAAAAATCAGATTGGGTGTATTCGAATATAAACAAGACGCTTGAGAAAGCAGTCGCTAAAAAAAACAAAAAAGATGAGGATGTAGCGACGCAAAAAATGGCTATCGAAATCACAACCTCAAACATACCGGAATTGGTAACCGTGGCTAATCTGCTTAAGAAACAATGGGGTACGCTGGGTGTTGATGTCAGTATTAAATCCCTCGGGCCGGTTGAACTGCAACAAGCATTAAAAGATCGAGATTACCAAGCACTCTTGTTCGGTGAAATTTTAGGCCTTGATCCCGAACCATCAAGTTTTTGGCATTCATCACAGAAACGCGATCCGGGTCTCAACTTGGCATTATACGAAAACAAAAATGCCAATAAAATTCTTGAAGATACACGTGAGATACTCGACCAAAAAGAACGCTTCGCCCGCTATGCGAAATTACAAGATATCATTTTAGCCGATGCGCCGGCCGTATTTCTTTACAGTCCTGATTACGTCTACGGCCATTCCGGCGCGTTAAAAACATTCATTAGTCCTATCATAGCCATGCCCGCCGATCGTTATGAGACAATAAGCCGATGGTACATAAATACGACACGTGTCTTTCAAAAGCCAACCGCAGATAAATATAAATAACGACTGCTTGCATAGTAACCAAAGCCGTGCTATACTTCGCTTTCACTAGGATAAACTCGTGAAGTTAGTCGGCACGGTCAAAGTTTGTATCTTGCCTTGCGGATGTGGTGGAACTGGCAGACACGCAGCGTTCAGAGCGCTGTGGAGGCAACTCCGTGGAGGTTCAAATCCTCTCATCCGCACAACGATGACAGTTAATACAGAGGATAGCTCTGCCGTCCCCTTTTATTCTCAATATCGTGATGTCACTCAACCGGAGTGGCAAAGCCGTGCATGCGGCATAACAGCTCTAAAAATGCTGCTAGATTTTTGGCATGCCCGCACTACACAGAATAAAACTGTATCGTTAGATGAATTATTGGGTTCAAAAAAAGTGACTGAAGCATTCATGCAAAATGTCGGATGGTCACACAAAGGCCTGGTATCTATAGCACAAGACCATAGCTATGAAGGTTTTAATAAAGACCTTGTTGCTATGAAAGCCACGGCAAAACAAGCTTTTGCTCAATTAAAAAAAGATAGTGCCTATTTCCCTATCATGGCTTCAGTTTGGAATAAATTTGATCCAGCTAAAGGCGGTGGCCACTTAGTAGTAGTAACGGGTATCAAAGATGGTAAGGTATTCATTAACAATCCTGAGGCAAAAAATAATACCGATGGCATCCGAACAATGTCTGAAGCTGAATTCATTACGGGATTCAAAAAACGCTACATTGCTGTCTATCCAAAACACTTCTTAAGTCGCCTGGATAAGATGAAGATTTTTAATGTCGACATTCTGTTATCGTATCTGGCTATGATACATAATAGTCCCGGCACAAAAATGTTTCGAAATTTTTATGCACGAATGCCGGCCGGTTCAGCTGATGTATTACAAAATGGCAATCTTTCATGCGCAGTATTCGTATCCTCAGTGTTATATCAGTGGGGTCTCATTAACGACACACATGCCACCGTCCGTTCGACAGTAGCAGATATGCTTGGTTCCGGCTGGTATATTGTTAAAAAACCGCGTATTGGCAGTATTGTCGAATGGGAACCGAAGAAAATCAAAGGTGGCACTAATACACATATTGGTTTTTACATAGATAAAAATGAAGCAGTCAGTAATAATCCGGAGAAACAAGTACCGTGGCGCCATCATTGGACTTATGGTATTAACACCGATGGTACGCCCAAACGAGCTGTAACCGCCATTTATTGGCATCCTTCTTTAGAAAAATAATTAATCAGCCGCGCTATCGGCGCTTCTTACGAAGAACGATTAGTGTGTCTAAAAAATAAAAAGTTTATGACAGAGCAAGAACAGAAGCCAAAACCAGCAAACCCGCGCGGCAATACCGGCTATAATCGTCGGCCACCGCGCACACGCGTCATGCATACGGCGCACCCGCCGCATCATACATCGCAGTCGCAACAGCCAGTCGGGCAAACCCCTGCGTCAACACCGGCACACGGCCACCATGATGACAGTATGGTCGCTTCAGAATCAACTGAATCGCCATTTTTAACTACGGCGCCGCGCAGTAAGAAAGCGCCACGTTTTCGTTTGCGTCGTGATATGCCCCGCACAAAACGCCTGGCGCCAATTGACGAGCACCTGCACAAAGACACGACCAGTGATGACACCCTGAAGGTAATTCCGCTGGGTGGCTTAGGCGAAGTCGGCCGCAATATGTGTGTGCTTGAATATAAAGACGACATCATTATTATTGATGCCGGTTTTGGTTTTCCCGATGACGATCAGCCGGGCATTGATTATAATCTGCCCAATATTACATACCTTGAAGAACACAAAGATAAAATCCGCGGCCTGCTGATTACGCACGGCCACTACGACCACATCGGCGCCCTGCCCTACATCGTTAATAAAATCGGCAATCCGCCGATCTGGGCCGGTAACATCGCGCGAGGCATTATACTAAAACGTCATATGGAGTTCCCTTCTCTGCCGGAACTCGACATTACCGTCATCAAAGACCGCGATCGTATTAAATTGGGTGTGTTCGATATCGAATTCTTCCACGTTAACCACAACATTCCCGACACACATGCGTTGTACATTAATACACCGGCCGGCGCGGTAGCACATACCGCCGACTTCAAGTTCGACCCCAAGCCGCTCAACGAACCGCCAGCTAACCTCGAATACATTAAATCCATCGGTGATCGCGGTATTACATTGCTGATGTCGGATTCCACCAGTGCCGAAAAAGAAGGTACTTCGATTTCGGAAAGCACCATTTCCGAAAACCTTGAGATTATCTTTCAAGAATCGAAAGGCCGTATTATCACAGCCACATTCTCATCGCTATTAAACCGTATTCAACAGCTTGTAACGCTATCTGAAAAATACAATCGTAAAGTGGCCTTCGATGGTTTTTCTCTCAAGAGCAACGTTGAATTCGCGAAAGAGTCAAATCAATTGCACATTGTAAAGGGTACGCAAATAGATATTAACCAAATAGATGACTACCCGGACGATAAAATCACGATTATCGGCACCGGCGCCCAAGGCGAAGAACGCGCCGTTTTGATGCGTATCGCCTCGGGTGAACACCGCACCGTACGTATCAAAAAAAGCGACTCGGTTGTGTTCTCATCATCGGTTATTCCCGGCAATGAACGCTCGGTCCAGCGTGTTAAAGATCTATTCTACCGCATGGGCGCTATCGTTTATCACTACGGTATGATGGATATTCACGCCGGCGGTCACGCTATGAAAGACGACTTAAAGAAGATGATTCAGCTTATCCGGCCGAAGTTCTTTATGCCGATCCATGGCTACTACTCTATGATGGTCACTCACAATTATCTGGCCAAAGAACTCGGCTACACCGATGAAGCGCTCATCACTGCCGATAATGGTTCAATCATCCATCTCAAAGACGGTAACGAATGGTGGTTCGATACCAAAACCGTACCATCCAGCAACATCATGGTGGACGGCCTCGGTGTCGGTGACATCGGCAGCGTCGTCATGCGCGACCGCCAAGTGTTGGCTGAAGATGGTATGTTCGTCGTGGTCACCATTGTTGACGCTAAAACCGGTTTTGTGCGTGGCAGTCCCGACATCATTTCACGCGGCTTCATTTATTTGAAAGATAATCGTGAATTGCTATTACAAGTGCGCCGGCGCATTAAGTTTATTATCGAACGTAAAATTACACGCCCTATCAACTGGACATACCTCAAAGACGCCATCCGCGACGACATCGGTCTCTTCCTCTTCCAAAAAACCGAACGCCGACCCATGATTCTGCCGGTTGTAATTGAGGTTTAAGGGTGTGATATAATTCAGTCATGCCAAAAACTAAGAAAAAAGTTACTTTGGAGGATCTCGCTGGTATGATGGCCCGCGGTTTTGCCGATACTGCAACAAAAGAGGACTTAAAAAATTTAGAAAAAAAACTTGAGCATAAAATAGATTCTGTTGAAGTCAGGTTGGAACAAAAGATAGAAAGTGTTAAAGATGCTGTTGAATTGCTCGAACTAGGCCAAGTTGGCGGCCATGAATCGCGGATAGCAACACTTGAAAAAGACATGCGTGTTATCAAAAAACACATGGCGACAAAATC
>CAYHYQ010000024.1:0-2604 GCA_964360715.1 uncultured Candidatus Saccharibacteria bacterium | reverse complement strand
CCCGTCCCCGCCGGCTCGAAAATCTCGTAGCTTCCTGCTACACTATCTTCATGAACCGTATATTTTCCGGCATTCGCCCATCGGGCAAGATACACCTTGGTAACTATCTAGGCGCCATTAAGAACTGGATTGATTTGCAGGACATGCCCGATAATGCTTCGGTTATTTTCGGCTTGATGGATTATCACGCCATCACCACACCTTATGATCCCAAGACATTCCGCGTACAGGTACTTGAAACCGCCGCCGAATATCTAGCCACGGGCATTAATCCTAAAAAATCGGTACTTATGCGCCAGTCGCACGTCCCCCAGCATACCGAACTTGCTTGGCTTTTTAATACCATCACCCCCGTCAGTTGGCTTGAACGTTTACCAACCTACAAAGAAAAATTAGACCAAGTCGGTGGTAAATATAACCACATAGGTATTTTAGATTATCCTGTTTTGATGGCGGCTGATATTTTAGTATATAAATCAAACCTCGTACCTGTCGGTGATGACCAAAAAGCGCACATTGACTTGGCCAATGAGATCGCCAAGAAGTTTAACTCGATGTTTGGCGAGACATTTGAGCGTATCAAAGCGCCGGTGTTTGAGGGCGCGCGCATTATGTCACTCCAAGATGTCGGCAAAAAAATGAGTAAGACCGGTGATGCCGGCATTGCCCTCACCGATTCACCAGATGACATCCGCACCAAGGTAAAACGCGCCGTCACCGATAGCGGTAGTGAAATTAAAAATGATCCGCAAGAGAAACCGGCAATCGCAAACCTACTTGGCATTTATCATTTATTAGCCCAGGTTTCGATTCCAATACTTGAAGAGCAATACGCCGGTAAAACCTATTCTGAATTTAAAAATGATTTGGCCGAGGTTATCGTTGAATACCTGCGGCCATTTCGAGAACAATATACCGAGCTTACAAACGACCTTGCCGGTGTTGAAGCTATTTTGACTAAATCAGAAGAACGTGCTAGAACATTAGCGCAAGAAACCCTCGATGATGTGAAGTCGAAGATGGGTTTCTAGATGGAGGATAGCCCGTGGAAATCGCGTTTTGGATTTTTGTGTTGTGGTGTGATGCGGCGATTGCGGCTTCGATCCCATTCGGCATCCTTTGTAGAGAATTGGGTAAGAATTATTACCCAATGTAAGATAAGGTTGTCTTGCCTCCCTCTAACGGGAGGTTTTTTGTTACAATAAGGCCGCATGAAGATTACTAAGCTGGCACAATTACGACGAGTTCATCTTATCGGTATTAAAGGTACGGGTATGTCGTCATTAGCGTTGGCTCTACGCCGTATCGGCGTTGCGGTCAGTGGTTCAGACACGCCGGAATCGTTCTTCTTAATTGACGAGAAAAACTTTGCTAAAGCTGGAATTACCGTATCCAACTCATTCAATTCAAAACATATCCCCCGCACCTGCTCAGCAGTTATTACCTCAACTGCACATACACAAAATGTAGAGCTTACAGAAGCAAGACAGCGTAAAATTCTGATACTTGAATATCCCGATGCCGTTGGTCTATTAACTAAAGCTCTGCCGGCAATCGCCATCTGTGGTAGCCATGGCAAAACAACCACCACAAATCTGCTGGCATTTATTCTGTGTGCCAGCGGCGCACCGGCACTGACTATTGGTGGCCCCACAAGCCAACAAGTACTTGATACTGATTTTAAAGGCAAACCAAAACTACTCGTATTTGAAGCCGATGAATATCAAAACAAACTGGCACGCTATTCACCCAAGGGCGTGGTATTAACCAATATAGAGCTTGATCACCCCGATTTCTTCAAAACAGATAAACAGTATAGGAAAACATTCATTGATTTTGTTCGCCGAATCCCTAAATCGGGCTTTCTTGTGTATTGCACCGACGATGCACCAGCCACAGCCGTTGCCAAATACGCCAGCACAAAAAACCGCTTCGGCTACGGTTTTGGCAAAAAAGCGGATTACCGAATTGAAATTCAGAATCAGCTCGGGAATGAAACCATTTTTACCATTTTTAACAAAAAAGATGAGCTCGGCACATTCAAGACGACACTCTTGGGCGTGCATAATATTCTCAACACGACCGGCGCCATTGTTGCCGCGCATATGCTCGGGCTTTCAAATGCGCATATCCAAAATGCCCTATGGCAATTTACCGGTAGTCACCGGCGTTTACAGAAAGTATCCGATACACCAATGATTTATGACGACTATGGCCACCACCCCACAGAGCTTGACACTACAATCGCCGCCTTGCGTGTCGCCTATCCTTCAAAGAAACTTATCGTGGCCTTTCAGCCCCACACTTACTCGCGTACGAAAAAATTCCTTAAACAGTTTGCTAAAGCACTTACGAAAGCGGATATGGTTATAATTCTGGATATCTACGGCAGTCGCGAAGGGCTACCAAAAAATGCCGTACATGCCAAAAATCTTGTGAGCGGGATTAAACAATGTGGTGGCAAGGCAATTTATGGCGGAAACTTAGAACAAGCTGCGCTACATATTAAAAAACTTCTCAAACCAACAACACTCTTACTTACCCTCGGCGCCGGTGATGTCTGGAAACTGCATAGTTTACTCAAATAAAAAAAGGGGTGACCCC
>CAYHYQ010000023.1:603-9734 GCA_964360715.1 uncultured Candidatus Saccharibacteria bacterium | reverse complement strand
ATCGAATCGGAATCAAACAACCAAGCATTGCTAGAAGCATATCACGCGGCCGGTTCATTCTGTCCGAAATGCTACCAGCCGTTTGATGGCTGGGACTGTACTAATTGCAAGTACGCCATCCCCTACAAAGCCCGCAAGATAGTGCCTCAGATTGTCATCAGATAAAAGTTACAATTGGTCTTTACCCCCGATAGTATCGGGGGATTTTCTTTTATGTCATACGTCATTTGAAAATCATTTCAAATCGGTGTACGATAGGGCACGGAGGAGATATTAATGACGGACGATGATGATGTGCGTATTGCACAGTTCCTTTTTGAAGTCGGCACGATACGCGATTACACGGGTCATGATTTTATAAACGTGTTAATTCTTAAATAACAGCCATGCATAAGAATTCAAACGATCCATTACATGGCAAAACACTAAAATCTATTCTCGAGTTTTTAGTTGAGCATCATGGTTGGGCTGAACTTGGCGCGCACATTAAAATTCGCTGTTTTATAACCGAACCGAGCATTAAGTCGAGCTTAATCTTCTTACGCAAAAACCCCTGGCCCGCAAAAAAGTAGAAGAATTATATATTCGCACATTACGGAACCAAACCGATGTTGATAACGAACCATAGCACTAATGTGAATACTCACACTAATTACAACTCACTGCGACTTAATCGGATACTTGTCGCACTAGCTGTGGTTGGTTTTATGGCGCTATTTTTCGTGCTTCTTAATCTTGAATTGCTATTCTTAACTCTCGGTAGCGGGCTATTTATCGGTGCTTTATGGTCACAGCACTGGCGCTATCGGCTGGTCTTCATACTTGCTGATGTCTTTATATTAGCCGTGCTTAGCATGGCGTTATACGCCACAACTATGGGCGTATTGTATGTTTTCATAGTCATATTGTGGGTATTGGGTATTATTTTGCTATTCACGCGCTTTCTGGTTTTTTATTTCAAGACAAAACATTCACGTTACGCACTCCAAGCTTTAGGCATAGTAGTTATTGTTGTGAGTGTGATTCTTTGGTTTCGAGCCGCAACGAATAATTTTGATGTTCGTATTATTAACGAATTCGCGCAAAAACATATCCGTTTTGTACACTTGGAGTGGACGGGCTTTGGCCAAGCAAATCAGAATCGGTATCGTCTAACCGATAAAGCCGTGCTCATTTGGTATAAACCTCAGAATACATTAATACCGACATATATTCCGAAAAGTCGGCTGGTTGGTATTGTGAATCAGTATTACGGTATTACCGCCTGGAGTTTTACCACCGGTACGCGTGTCGAGAGTGTGCGCCCGCATGAGGGTGGCTTACCGCTACTGTATGCTGTCGTTGATTCGGTAAAAGGCAAAGATTTGGTTATCTATGACATGAGTACTGAAAAATCCTCTTTAATACAATTTCCGTCTAATATCCCACCACGAAGTTTTGTTGTTTACCTAAGTGTGCCAAGTGCGACGAATGAAGAGAATAGGGTTTCCGGTATGCTAGTCACATATTGCTTGCCCGCCTGTACGAAAAGCGTACAATTTTCGATTAAAATTGAGCATCCGGAACAAAGTTACATTATTGATGAACCTGAAGATTTTTCAAAATTTGCCAAACGCCACGAGTGGCCGCTAAATTCGATACACCGCTCAAACCGAACATTCTACGAAATAAATCTAGGCGATATGGGACCAACGGGTATGACAGATGGTGAATTACCGTTCCTTTGGATCTCCCGCGAACCAGAAAGCAATAAGTATTTTGAAGAAGTATGGGCGGTTAACCCCTTAAAACACAGTTATCGCTTATTCACGAACGAACAAGGTAACTCCATGACTCAGCAGGAATATATTACTTCGGCTATTAAAAATGGTGAAATCCGTTACACTGGGTTATTTATCAAGGAGCTGGTGCGCAAGAATCGCATTCTGGTTTCGCTCGTTGACCAACTCCATGATGATTTTCGTCACGCATATGTTTTTCAAGGGGTGGGCAAAGACGGGTTGGAAACATATATTGTTGTGCCACGTGGTGATTTTGCTAAAGGGCCCTCGGATAAAGATTTACAACGTCGTATCGTCGGACGCTTTAAAATCGAGCATCTATCGTTTATTAATGAAACCGGCGGGTGGCATAATAATGTCGGTTACGCCGTAATTGATACCACTAAACAATGTCCCTCATTGTCACACGTCGAAGTATTGCGTGAAAAAGAATACCCTGATGATGCCCAAGGTGAGACACTCATTTTTGATGTACCCCAGGAATATGAACCAACAATGAATGAATATCTGGATTATCGGCCAATTTCAATAACATGGGGTATGACCGACGCCTTCACAGTCGAATTCTTTGTGCGTGCCTGTAGTGGCGAACAAAGCTCGCGTATCGAGACATGGTCATATTATGACGGTAAAATAAACACGATCCTAAAAACCGTCCCGATTGATGATCTTGAATCCGTAACTGATAAATAAAAAACTCTTACTAATTGAATAGCAAGGGATATGCTTACTGCTTGGGCGTAACAGCTTCACCGACATTATAAAATCAGCCAGAATTTTTATAAAAAAACCGATCCAATGAATCGGACCGGTTGATGCACCCATTCCTTTCAACAGTGACGGCGCACATGACGTTTGCGTATCTTTTTGAGAATCTCGCCATACATGTGCGGTCCGGGATCATCAGTAAAGCAAAGATCAATAATTTTTTCTGTCAGCAAATGCGCGTCATGGCCCAAAAGAGTCACTGTTCTTTTGGGCAATAGACGATTTATTTCTTCAAGTCGGCTAAGCGCCTCTTGTTGTAAAGTCGGTGAACAATCCCCAACCAATTCCAAGGCCGTACCTTGCAGGATGTTCTTGAAGATTTCCCAATACGAGGGTACTTCCGTACGAACCCGCCAAGATTTAGAGCGTGCACTGCAAGGACTAGGCATGCCAAGCCCCCTTTCATCTCAAAATCTAGCATCCACAGTATAAAAATACAATCGTAAATAGTAGTATGTCAATACTTATATCTAGATAACTTATAGTGTAAATATGCTAGTATCTAAACATTAGGATTAACTATCATGACTGATAAAATACTGAGCTTTGAGAAGGGTCAGAAAAATAAAGATGCGGCGAAAGCGGTTGATAAAAAATCAAAAGAGAAATTAGCGTTACTAAAGGAATTTGAAGAGGCAAACCAGCAATGTAATGAGTTTACGGCGCGGTTGAACGAAATGGTCCATGTCGTTGACGGCAGTTACGACGAAGTGCGTGAAAAGGCCATTGATAAAATTACGGATGAGCAATTAGAACTCGTGCGTATGCGTCGTCAAAAGTTTTACAGCCCGAAAGAGCGCAAGAAAATACTCGAGGAGTTGAAAGAATTGCATGGAATATCCAAAGAGTACAAAAAGATTTATCCGAAGTACGAAGCCGCGCAGGTGCGCGTAATCCATGCTGAAGAGGCAATTCTCGCCGCCGGTGGCGTGGCCTTACTTGAAGATATATTAAGAGACCTGGATGTGAATGAGTCCGATATTCAAGAATTTATTCATTATGCTATGGAACGTGAAACTGAAAGAAAACATCACGATGAAACCGATGACTACGCTGATGACGATGAGATCGAGACGGAAGAAGAGACAGCGTTATAATTTATATAATTTAAAAAATATATAAAAAATTAAAGGTAATTAGTGATATAATAACGTTATTATGGCATACGATAGAAAACGGCATGAAGGGTTGTTAGCGGTCAACGAAAGTGACATTGAAAAAGAGCGCGCTTCAGCCCGTAAAGCAAAGGCGGGTAAAGAACTCATTGTTGATTCACCGGTCGCACGATTCTTTCGTATATTACCGCATATATTGCCTAAGTATCTAGAAGAACAGGCATCAAAACGAAGGATGAGTAAGCTGAAAAAACTGCAAAGTATGCTTGAGAAAGAAGAGAGGGAAATGTATGAGGAGGCAGGGGAAGAGAATGCACAACATAAAATTGAAGAAACTCGCAAAGAAAAAGCGATGTTGGCTGAGTCCCTTGCTTTCGATAAACGCTGGGAAACCGCGTGCAAAAATCTTGATAAAGAATTGGAGCATTTTCACAATTTTGTAATCGCGCATGGCGGTGAAATTGGCGTGATAAAAAGATTGATTGCCGAAGGCAAATTATCCCAGACGGCGCAAGGGTATCCGGAAAGCACGATGGAACGCATGTTGCTTATCCAGGAGGAAGTTGCGCGCGCAGATCTAAGTCAGGTGATTCGTAATATGAACGCACTCGTTGCCGAGATTGTAACGGCGATAGAAAGTACAACATCAAAAGGTAATAATAAACTTGCACGGCGATTTGAAAGTATTTTGAAAAATTGCGCCAAATGCAATGCACACGAACCCTGCAAACAGCATCCCGATATGATTGCCTATGGCTACTTGGCTTCGCGTAAAGAAGATGTTAAATTTATTGATGTTTTAGCGGAAATAATTGATCCCTCAAATGAACGCCAACTTATGAGTAAGGGCGGGGCGGCATATACGCATGCGCTGGGTGTTTATGAAGGTGTTGTAAAAGAACTTGATTCACATTTAGCCAAATTTCGCCCGAAAGAGCCGGATGTGCTATAATGCTATTATGAAAACAAAATTACTCAGGTTCTCGTTAGTGGTATTATTGATGGCCGGGGCGTCAGTGGCTTACGCAAGTCATTCGTGGGGTGGTTATCATTGGCCGCGCACGGCTAATCCTTTTACAGTGAAATTAGGCGATAATGTCACTTCGCAATGGGACTCGAATTTAAATGTCGCGGCTTCCGATTGGACGTTATCTTCGGTTTTAAATACAAATGTTATCGCGAGTAATGCCGGTAAAAATTGCCGAACAACGCTAGGCCGCGTAGAAGTATGTAATAGTAAATACGGCAATAATGGCTGGCTTGGCATCGCTTCAATCTGGGTAAGTGGTAACCATATCACTAAAGGCACGGTAAAATTAAATGATACATACTTCAGTAAACCGGCATATAACACTCCGCAATGGCGACAGCTTGTGATGTGTCAAGAAATCGGCCATACCTTCGGTCTTGATCACCAAGATGAAAACTTTACTAATCTGAATCTGGGTACTTGCATGGACTATACAAATAACCCCGGCGCTAATCAACATCCAAACGCGCATGATTTTGAACAACTTGAGTATATCTACGCGCATCTTGATTCTCAAACCGTTGCCGGACAAAATGTATCTTCAAAGAATAGTGCATCCGATACAGATGAAAATAACCTTTCTGATTGGGGAAGGGAGGTACGCAAATCAAAAGACGGAAAAACTTCTTTGTTTGAAAAAGACCTAGGCAAAGGAAATAAGATCTTTACTTTCGTTATTTGGACTCAGTAATTTTACGGCGTAACAAATCATCTACGAATTTTTTGCACGCTAAAACCATAGCTCGCGGTGAATATAACTCTACCACTTGGCAAATAACCGTTACTGATATATAATGAATCTGTAGTATATAGAAACGGAGTCGAGCTTCTCATAAAACTACTAGTAAACCTAACACTATTATCATATGAACGGAACAATAAAAACTCTTGTTGCGGATAGAAAATTTGGATTCATTTCTCGCGAGGGCGAGGAAAAGGATCTCTTTTTCCATTCGAAAGATTTGTCCGGCGTAACATTTGAGGAATTGAAAGTTGGCGACAAAGTCAGCTTCGAAACCACCGAAGGCCCCAAGGGTCCCGCCGCCACAAACGTACAGCGCGTCTAAGCGCTACATCGAGAACCGCTCCGTTTCGATGGGGCGGTTTTCTGTTAAACTATTTTTATGGCAAAAGGCGAAAGTATCATTTCATTCGAGCAGGTTTCATTCCAACACGGCCACCATAAACCCATTTTAGAAGAGGTTAATTTTTCAGTGCGCCGCGGCAAAAAGTATACGCTCATGGGTCAGAATGGCGCCGGCAAGAGTACTATTTTTTCTTTGATTACCGACACACTCAAACCGACAGCCGGTAAGGTGAATACGGCGCCGAACCTTTCGATTTCGTTATCGCGCCAAGTTATTTCGCGCGAACAACTCGAGTTAACCGTACACGATTTTTTTGCTTTCTACGCTAAAGCTTCGGCCGGCCAAGCAAAAGTTTGGGATATTGATCCCAAGATTGATGCGGTGCTTGAGGTTGTAAATCTGCGCGGTCACGATAAAGTTCATGCGCGCATCATCAAATCTTTTTCCGGCGGTCAACAAGCGCGTCTGCTTCTTGCTTCCGCGTTAATTCAAAATCCCGATCTGTTACTGCTAGATGAGCCGACAAACAATCTCGACAAAGCCGGTATCGAGCACCTCACGGCATTTATCAAACAGTATCAGAAAACGGTTATCGTTATTTCTCATGATGCGGATTTCCTCAACGCGTTCACCGACGGCGTTTTATATCTCGATGTGCATACCAGAATTATCGAGCAATACGACGGCAATTATCTTAACGTAATCGAACAGATCACCGCGCGCGTCGAACGGGAAAACAGCAAAAACGCGCGCTTGGCCAAAGAAGCGATCGCAAAAAAAGAAAAGGCAAACTTTTTTGCACACAAAGGTGGCCGCCTGCGCTTATTGGCCAAACGTATGCGTGAAGACGCCGCGGAGATGGAGGAAAGCCAAGTTGAAGTGCGCCGTGAAGACAAAGCCATTCGACCATTCAGCATACCGGCACAATACGGTCTTGTGGGCGATATTTTAACGCTTACTTCGTATAGTGTCATCCGCAAAAATAAACCCGTAAAACACAGCGCGAATATCAAACTCCAGAAAAATCGACATCTGCTTTTGGCGGGGCCAAACGGTATCGGCAAAACGACTCTGCTTGAGTCCATCGCGCGCGGCACCGCGCCGGGCGTGACTATCGCACCGGGCATAAAAATCGGTTACTATCGCCAGGATTTTTCAACGCTGAACTTTGACGATACGGTTTTTAATTCACTTCTTTCAGTAATGGGCATGCGCGATGAACATTACATGCGCGCGACGGCGGCGAGCTTTCTTATTACCGGTGATTTCATTAATACAAAAATCGGCAGTTTATCGGAAGGCCAAAAAGGGCTCGTCGCGTTCGCGCGTCTTGTGCTTGAACGACCCGGTCTTTTGATTCTTGATGAACCGACCAATCATATCAATTTCCGTCATCTACCTGTTATTGCCAAGGCGCTCGACAAATACGAAGGCGCGCTGATACTTGTCTCGCACGTGCCTGAATTTGTCGCGCAAATTCGTATTGATGAAACATTAGAATTAGGCGAATAACCCATGAATATCATTTGGGATGTCGTAGTCATTGGTGGCGGCCCGGCGGGCATGATGGCCGCCGGTCGCGCGGCTGAACGCGGACGAAGAGTTTTGTTACTTGAAAAGAACTCAAAACTTGGTAAAAAACTGCTCATTACCGGCGGCGGCCGCTGTAATGTTACGAATAACAAACCTGCAATACGCAGTATGGTCAGTAAGTATAAAGGCAACGATCAATTTCTCTTTTCTTGTTTTTCACAGTTCGGTGTGGCCGAAACGCTTATATTTTTTAATTCACGGGGCATGTCCACCAAAGAAGAAAATGAAGGCCGCGTATTCCCCGTTTCAAATAGCGCGAAATCAGTTTGGGATGCGCTCGTGCGCTATATGAAGGAAGGCGATGTACGAGTGCTATCGAATACTCCAGTTTCCGGATTGGCTTTAGATTCAGCAACCGACAATGTGCTTATTCAACTCGCGGATACTACTATTGTACAAGCACGGTCAGTGGTTGTAGCGACCGGCGGTTTATCACGGCCCGAAACCGGATCAACCGGTGAGGGCTTTCAATGGCTTAAAAAACTCGGACATACAATTCTTGATAACGACTTCGCGCTCGTACCGATAGCGCTCAAAGATTCGTGGGCGAAAAAAATCAGTGGTACGACGCTTAGCGACATAAAACTCACGATTTTTCAAAATGGGCAGAAGCAAACGACACATAAAGACAAACTCCTCTTTACGCATTTTGGTATTAGCGGGCCAACGGTACTTGTGATGAGTAAGGAAATCGGCGAGCTTTTAAAATACGGCGAAGTTACCATTATGCTTGATATATTGCCTAAATTAGATGCCGGAACGTTAAAAGAGCGACTGCAAGAGCTACTCGTTACGCATAGTAATAAAAAGCTTAAGAATGTTCTCGGTAATTTTATTCCCCCTGCTCTCGTTTTACCGTTGCTTGCGCTTGCTTCAATTGATGGCAATACGGCAAACCATAGCATAAGCCATGAAGATCGTCTCGCGCTTGTGGCGCTTTTGAAGGCCATACCGTTGAATGTTCAAGGGCTTTTGGGTGCGGATAAAGCGGTTGTTTCTTCCGGCGGTGTCGCACTCGCGGAAGTGGATTTTAAAACTATGCGGTCGCGTATTGTGCCAAATATATATCTTATCGGCGATGTCCTTAACATAGATCGTCCAAGCGGTGTTATTCATTGCAACTCTGTTGGACGACGGGCTATGTAGCGGGTAACAATGTATAACGTTGTGTTAGAATATATTTTTACACTATGCGAATTTTTGTAACGGCAAAACCGAATGCGGACGAAGAGAAGATTGAAAAAATAGATTCAACCAATTTTCGCGTTGCGGTAAAAGCCCCGCCGGTGCTAGGGCGCGCCAACACGGCCATCACAAAAGCATTGGCGATATATTTTAATGTACCGCAAACAAATGTGCGTATCGTTAGCGGTTATACCTCGCGGCAAAAAATAATCGAGATATTACAGTAGTCAGGAATATACAAATACTTCTTGTATTTGACAAATGGTATTATATATGCATAATTAAAGGTAGTTCTCTAACAATAAGGAGGCGGAGACAATGGATTTTCACCCGATTTTGGCCGTTATTCAGGCCTTTCTCACCAACCCGTTCATTGCCGGTCTGTTTGTTCTGGCCGGTATGGCTGGCGCCAACGTGATTTGGACTAACATCATTGATAAGCCCAAGATTCGCGCCCTCGGCGCCGATTATTGCGATAGGGGTGTTGATTGTATTTTTGATTCTGATCATGATTTTGGGCACTTCCTGCCGGTGTTATTCCAGTGGCTCGTGGCCGCCGTGGGTACTATCG